>JALZAE010000673.1 GCA_030948535.1 Gemmatimonadota bacterium
GCTCGATACGGCCCTCGCGCTCGCACACCAGCCAGAGACCAAAGCAGACGACTCGCTTTCTCTGGGCGACGTGATTGCCGCCGCCGAACTTCAATCGCGCGTTGCGTCGCAGAGTCGCACGCCATCAGGGCCACTCGGAAGAGGGACGACGCGCACGACGGACGGCATTTCGGCGGGGGCGGAACCGCCAGGTGTGGATCGGGCAGGAGGATCTCGAGACACGGAGGCCGTGCCTCCGGGGACCGATGCCAGCCTCTCATCGCGCGGAGCGATGTCGACGGGCTCGCTTGCGCAACGCACGGCGGACGCCAGCGCATACGAGCGCGCGATCGAGTCGAGTCCTCTCATCTCGGGCGAACGCGTGTCGACGCCCGTTTCCGCTACGACCAGTCCATCCGCAGGCGCTGCTGGTGCAGCTTCGGTGACCATGGTCCCGTCGTCATCGCGCGCCGCGGTGCGAGCGTCGATCGTACCATCGCCGGGTCCGTTCTCGATCCACGCCGGAACTTTGATTGCAGGGATCTTGCTTACTGCCGTGAACAGCGACGCACCGGGAGATATCCTGGCGCAGGTGAGCAGGGACGTTTTCGATTCCGAGACGGAAGGCATCGTGCTCGTGCCGAAGGGATCGAAGCTCCTCGGCATCTATGAGCATCAGATCGCGATCGGCCAGAATCGTCTCGTCGTGGCATGGTCGCGACTCATCTTCCCCGACGGTCGAAGCATCGCGTTACCTGGTCTACCGGGGAAGGACGCTACCGGTGCGACGGGTCTCAGCGATGAAGTCGACAACCACTATCGCCGGGTGTTCGGCAGTGCTGCGCTCCTTTCCGTCTTGGGTGCTGGCCTTCAGCTCTCGCAGCCGCAGCAGTCGAACGTGCTCGCCGCGCCGACATCGGGCCAGATCGCGGCAGGTGCGGCGGGTCAGGAACTCTCACGCGTCGCCACGCAGCTCATCCAACGCAACATCGATGTTCGACCGACAATCAGGATCCGGCAGGGCATGCCGTTCAACGTGTACCTCACCAGCGATCTCGTCTTCGATGGCCCGTATGCGGTGCGGAACGTGGACGTCACGGCGTTTCGCTGACGGCTGGGTCTGGCCAATGACCTCATCGAGAAAACCCACCGAAGCGCTGCAGTCGTCGGGACCGCTGATCATTCGATTCGTGGCGGCGCTTGGCTATGCGTGGTGGCTGAGCACGCAATGGATCGCGTTCGTGTTGCACAACCATCGCATACTCGGCGCTCCAATTCACGCCGCCGCATTTTCGGACGCGTGGTGGTTGCGAGTTGCTGCAGTGACGCTGGTCCTCGTCGCGAGCGCGCTCTTTGTCGGTCGTGCAGTGGCTCGCTGGGCAGCAGGCGCCTCTACAATCGCGGCAGCGGGCGCCGTCGTCGCAGGCCTAGCGAGTGCGATGCCTATCTACTCGCCGATCGACGGCCTCACCTTCTTGATCGAATCGCGCCATATCGCGGCGGCGTCGGGAATACGTGCGTACGCGCTTGTTGCTTTTGCGGTCAGCTTCCTCGCGTGTTTCGCGATCGCACTCCTCACGAGACCACGCCGCCTCACCCGTACCGCCTCGGTCTCTCACGGCTCGGCGACCTGGTCCTCAGGCGCATCACTCGCGCAACCGCGCGGTGTACTGATCGGCCGGTTGCTCGCCGCGAGCACGGGTCGTTCGTCCCTATCTCGTGCACGTCCGATGCTTCGCTTTCACGGGGACGGGCACTTGCTCACTGTCGCGCCGACCAGAAGCGGCAAAGGCGTCGGCGCAGTGATCCCAAACCTGCTGACGTATCCGGGGTCCGTCGTCGTCACCGATGTGAAGGGCGAGAACTACGCTGTCACCGCTGATGCGCGCGCACGACTTGGCCAGCTTGTCATTGCGCTCGATCCCTTCGGCATCAGTGATGCCCCAGACGAGTGCTTCAATCCGATCGACATGATTGAGATATCGGGCGACGACGTCGTTGACGACGCGATGCTGCTCGCCGACATGCTCGTCCTGCCAACGGACGAGGCGAGCGGCGAAGCGACGTTCTGGAGTGATGAGGCTCGGGCCCTGATTGCGGGTCTCATCCTCTATGTCGCTGTCACTGGCGATCGCGCTTCAGGTCGGCGCTCCTTACCGGAAGTTCGGCGACTGATTTCGGCGCCGGAAGCCGAGCTCGCAAGGACACTCGCGGCGATGCAGGCGTGCACACAGGATCGGACGGTGACTGGCGAGTTGATCGCGCGCGCGGCGTCGCGCTTTCTACAGAAAGCGGACAAGGAGCGCTCGGGAGTCATCTCGACGGCGCAATCGCATACGCATTTCCTCGACAGTCCTCGCATGCGACGCGTGCTCCAAAGCTCACCGCGCGGCTTCACGCTCGATCGGCTCAAGACCGAGGCGGTGAGCCTCTATCTCATCTTGCCAGCCGAACGCTTGACGACTTATCCACGCTGGCTCCGTCTTATGATTGCCGTGTGCTTGCTCGCCATGAAGCGCACACGAGCGCGCCCGTCACACCGTGTGCTCTTTCTTCTCGACGAGTTCGCGCATCTCGGGCGCATGCGTCCCGTCGAGGATGACATCGCGCTAGTTGCCGGCTATGGCGCGACGTTCTGGCTTTTCGTGCAGGATCTTTCGCAGCTCAAGGCGATCTATCGTGACAAGTGGGAAACGTTCGCCGCCAATGTGCAGGTGTTGCAGGCGTTTGGTGTGAATGATCTCTTCACTGCAAACCATCTATCGGCTCGCCTCGGTGATGCCACGATTCTTGTTGAGAGTGAGAATGTGAGCGCCGGGATATCGCACGGACGCAATCGGGCGCGACAGGAGTCCGCGGCACAGACGACCGCGGAGAAGGGACGGCGGCTGCTGACGCCAGACGAGGTGCTTCGGTTGCCGCACGAGCAACAACTGCTCTTCGTCCGGGGAGAATCGCCCGTGCGCGCACAGAAGCTGGACTACCTGCACGATGCTGAATTTGCTGGATTAGGCGCGGAGAATCCGATGTACGTGCCGGCGGCTGGACCCGACGCAGCCACGCGGCATGCAGCTACTACGTCATGATGTCCGGGCAAGCGGGTAACGGGGCACCTCTGGCTCGACTCGCGCGCGCGTTCGGATTGCTGGCGATCGCTGTCTACATGGCGTTCATGTCTGGACTACGAGTTCAGCATACTGGTAGTCTCCCCCGCGGCATCTATAGAGAAGTTGGTGGCGCACCGGTGCGCGGCAGCGTCGGAATCTGGTGCCTTCCCGGTCCCATGGCTGCGTG
>JALZAE010000686.1 GCA_030948535.1 Gemmatimonadota bacterium
CACCGCGACAGCGACGGCCGCCGAGCAGATGGATGCGATGCACGAGGCCGGCATCAAGGCCTTCCCCGCAAAGACTAAGGGGAAGGGCAATCAGCTCATGGCGCCGGTCATGGATGGCAAGACGAAAGTCTTCAACCTCACTGCCAACGTCATCAAGTGGGAGACCGCACCCGGCACGATGGTCGAGGCCTGGGTTTACAACGGCCAGGTGCCCGGCCCGCAGATTCGCGTCAGGGAAGGCGATCGGGTGCGCATCGTACTCAAGAATGAGCTTCCCGAATCGACGGCGATCCATTTCCATGGGCTGATGGTGCCTAACGATCAGGATGGCGTACCGTTCATCACCCAGCCGTTAGTCAAATCGGGCACGTCGTACACGTACGAGTTCACGGTGCCGAACTCCGGATCCCACATGTACCACTCGCACCATAACTCGACCAAGCAGGTCGGCATGGGACTGCTCGGCGCGTTCATCGTCGAGCCCAAGTCGCCGCGCGCCGTCGAGCGGGCCGATCTCGACTACGTGATGATCCTCAACGATGCCGCGCACGGCTACACGCTCAACGGCAAGGGATTCCCGGCCACCGAGCCGATCATCGCCAAGCTCGGCCAGCGCGTCCGCATCCGCTTCATGAACGAAGGGATCATGATCCATCCGATGCACCTACACGGCATGCCGATGCTGGTGATCAGCAAGGATGGTTGGCCGCAGCCCGCGCCGTGGATGTGCGATACGCTCAACATCGCGCCGGGCGAGCGCTGGGACGTGATCGTGCATTGCACGAATCCCGGCACGTGGGCCTTTCATTGTCACATCCTGCCGCACGCGGAATCCGAGCATGGAATGTTCGGTATGGTCACCGCGCTCATCGTGCAGAAATAAATCCCGGTGGCGCGCCTGGCGACCGCTCTCCACGCATCGCCCAGCTCATCGCTGGGCGATTCCCTCGTGCCTACTGGTGACGGGTCCCTGTGGCGCGCGATACTCGCCGTGCCGCTTTGGCTCAAGATCATCGGCGCCAACGCCGTCATCGTCGCGGCGGTGGTCATCAGCGCGCGAATGGCCGCGCGCGATGGCGTCAGCGAACGCTCGCTCGTCGCCGGCGTGCTCGCGGCGCTCGTGCTGAGCGTCGCGATCAACGTAACGCTCGTGCTCATCGCGCTCCGGCCGCTGCGCACGCTCGAGGAGACGGCCGCGCGCGTGTGGCGCGGCGATGTGAAGGCCCGCGTGCCTTTCTCCTTGCTGGCCGATCGGGACATCGCTCGCGTGGGACACACGCTCAATCTCCTCGTCGACGCGCTGACCGAAGATCGCACGCGATCCCGGCGCCTCGCGTCGCAGATCATTCGACAAGCCGAGCTCGACCAATCTCGCATCGCGCGCGAGCTGCACGAGTCGGCCGCGCAGCGGCTCGCCGCGCAGGTACTGCAAATCTCCGCCATCGCCCGCGCGACGAACGAGCCCGAGACGCGCGACCGTCTCGAGGAAGTTCGCGTCCTGTCGGCCGAGACGCTGGAGCAGTTGCGCGCGCTCGCCGAGACGATGTACCCGCGCGTGCTGGACGATCTCGGACTGCCCGCGGCGATCGATCGCCTCGCCCGTCTCGCCCGCGAGCGATACCACTGTCCGGTGCGCACGACGCTCGAGCTCGACGAGCCGCTGTCGCTCGACACGGCCTCCGTCCTCTACAGTGTTGTCCAGGAAGCGATCAACTCCGCGGTTCAGTTCGGCAACGCGACCAGGATTCACGTCGCGTTGACGACCAAGCATGGGCGCGCGGAGCTGGTGGTGCAGCACGATGGCGTGGTGTCCGAGGAGCACGGCGGATCATTTGCCGTGCGGCAGCGTGTCGCGCTCGCGGATGGCGAATATCACGTCCGCCAGTCGCCCGAGGAGGGAACGCACGTGTCGACTTCCGTCCCACTGGCGCCGTCCATCTATAGCGCCGAGCATTCGGATCAGGACACCAGGCAATTGAGCGCGCGCCAGTAATCGAGGATCGTCGATGGTCGATGTCATTCAGCTGTTGCTCGTCGACGACCACGCGATCGTCCGTACGGGACTGAAAGCAGTCCTCGGCGGCGCGCGCGACATCCAGGTGATCGGCGAGGCATCCAATGGCGCCGACGCCGTCGCCATGGCCACCCGCCTCAAGCCCCACGTCGTGGTGATGGACTTGACGATGCCCGGCGGCGACGGCATCTCGGCCACCGCGGCGCTCGCCGCGCTCCCGGATCCGCCGAAGATCCTCGTCCTCACGATGCACACCGAGGAGGAATATCTGCTGCCCGCGCTCAAGGCTGGCGCGACCGGCTACCTCGTGAAGAGCGCCGCGGATCGCGAGCTGATTGACGCGGTGCGTGCGGTCGCGCGAGGCGAGATGTACGTGCAGCAGAACGCCGGCCGAGTGCTCGCGCGCGGTGTCGTCGCGAAGGATCCCGCGGCCGAGGAGCGCGCGCGCTTCAACAAGCTCACCGACCGTGAGCGCAACGTGCTCGTGCTCGTCGCGCGCGGGTACTCCGCGCCGGAGATCGGCGACAAGCTCTCGATCAGCCCGAAGACGGTCGACACCTACAAGCAGCGCGTGAACGAGAAGCTCGCCATCTCTCACCGCGCCGACTACGTGCGCATGGCCATTCGGCTTGGCCTGCTGACCGAACAAGAGAGCTGAGCCTCGCCGGTCGATGGCCGGTTAGCTTCCACTCGTGGTCCATCAATCCTACTTCGCGGGGCCCGTCTCACCGACGGTGCCCGACTCCGTGTCCGCCGCCGTCTTCGCCATCTCGGTCGACGCCATCGTCTGCGTCGACGAGAGCCAGTCCATCATCCTGTTCAACGACGGGGCTGAGGAGATTTTCGGCTATTCCGCGGCCGAGGTGCTCGGGCAACCGCTCCAGATGCTCTTGCCCGACTATGCCCGGGCGAAGCACCACGAGCAGGTCGCCGAGTTCGGACGGTCGACGCTCGTCGCGCGTCGCATGGGCGAGCGCGGCGAGATCGCCGGCCGGCACAAGAGCGGCGAGCTTTTCCCGGCCGAGGCGTCGATCTCGCACGTCGATGTGGAGGGGAAGCGAGTCTACACCGCCGTGTTGCGGGATACGTCCGAGCGCCGCCGCGCCGAGGCCGAGCGCGCGCGACTCCTCGATGCCGAGCGCGTCGCACGGTCGGCGGCCGAAGCGGCGACGCGCGCGCGCGGCGTCATTCTCGGAGTCGTCTCGCACGATCTGAGAAATCCGCTCAGCACGATCGCCATGTGCGCGAGTGCGCTCGAGCAGGGTGGAGCAGAATCCGAAGCGACCCGGCTCGAGCTCGCACAGACGATTCAGCAGGCGGCGGACTGGATGAACCGCCTGATCCAGGATCTGCTCGACGTGGCGAGTATCGAGGCCGGCCGGCTGTCGCTCGAGCTGAACACCGAGCGAGGCGCGGATCTCGTCGCACGTGCCGCCGCGCTCTTCGAGCCAATTGTGCGCGACGCGGGTCTATCGCTGGAGACGCAGGTCGAGAGCGATCTTCCCGAGCTGCGCATCGACGCGCAACGCGTGACGCAGGTGCTCGCCAATCTGGTCATGAACGCCTGCAAGTTCACGCAGCGCGGGGGCCGCGTCTTGCTTCGCGCGTCGCGCGCATCGGACGGTGGCGTCCGCTTCTCCGTGGCGGACACGGGTTGCGGCATCACCGCCGACGCGCTGCCGCACGTTTTCGACAGCTTCTGGCAGAATCGCCAGGGAAGCTCCACGCGCGGCACGGGGCTGGGACTCGCCATCGCGCGCGGCATCGTCGAGGCGCATGGCGGGCGCATCTGGGTCGAGAGCGAA
>JALZAE010000007.1 GCA_030948535.1 Gemmatimonadota bacterium
GATGCACGTCGACGGAGCCTTTGGCGCGATGGCGGCGCTGGCGCCGAACGCGATCGACCGCGTGTCGGGCATGGCGCGCGCCGACTCGCTCGCCTTCGATCTGCACAAGTGGCTCTATGTGCCCTTCGACGCCGCGTGCGTGCTGGTACGCGATGCGGCCGCCCATCGGCGCGCCTTCTCACCGCAGGCGTCGTACCTCGCGCACGAGACGCGCGGCACGGGCTCTGGCGTACACTGGTTCAACGAGCTGGGGATGGAGCTCTCGCGCGGCTTTCGCGCGCTCAAGGTGTGGATGTCGATCAAGGAGCACGGCGTCGCGCGCTATGGGGAGCAGATCGCCCAGAACATCGCGCAGGCCGGCTACCTCGCCGAGCTCGTGACGTCCTCGCGCGAGCTCGAGCTGTGCGCGCCGGTGCCGCTGAACATCGTCTGCTTCCGCGTTCGATCGAAGACGGAATCGCCGGCCGAGCTCAACGCCCTGAACCGTGAGCTACTGGTGCGATTGCAGGAGCGCGGGATCGCGGTGCCGTCGTCGACGATGCTCGAGGGACGTTACGTGATCCGCGTCGCGATCACGAATCATCGGAGCCGGCGCGAGGACTTCGATCTGTTGGTGCGCGCGGTTGTCGAGCTCGCGGGCGAAGTTCGACGAGAGACCGGCGCGCGATCGTAGATGAATCGCGCGAGGCGACGCTCCAAAACGTTTATTTCGATACTGCGGATGGGGCGGATCTTGGTGAATCCGCTTCGTGGTTACCTGAAGTGCAGAGCACGAATCGGTCGGCTTTGTTTTGTACAAAAACAATCAAACGGCTTGGCGTGCGGAATCTCGCCCTACCTGCGATCGATTCGCCTGATTCGCCCGGTCCGCAGTATTCGTGCGAACCTTCGTCGTAGATGCCAGTCACGGCGGCCAGCCACGGCGGCCAGCCACGCTAGGGATGCACCGGCCCGGGCAGCACCGGCAGCGTGATGCTCGATGGGTGAGACGCGGATCGGAACACCGTCATTGTCGCCGCCTTGAAATCCGACGGAACCGCCGTGTTGATGTTCGGCACGAACGTCTGCGGGTTGCGATCGATGAGCGGGAACCAGCTGCTCTGCACCTGCACCATCAAGCGGTGTCCCTTCTTGAAAGTGTGAAACACGTCCTGCAGCTGGTACTTGATCGGCGTCGCGCGATTGGGCACGAGCGCTTTCGGCGTCACATAGCTCTCGCGCCAGCGGGCGCGAAAGACTTCGCCTTTCACGAGCTGTTGATAGCCCGCGAGCGACGCGCCAGTGAGCGCGGCGAGGCCCGGCGGTAGATCGCTGTTCGGCGGCGTGTCGTTCGGATAGACGTCGATGACCTTCACGACGAAATCCGCATCGGTACCCGTCGTCGCGACGGACAGCGATACGCCGATCTGGCCGGCGAGCGTGAGGTCATCGGCGAGCGGCTCGGTTTGATAGACGAGCACATCCGAGCGCGACGACGCGAATCGCTGATCCTCCGCCGGATACATCCGAAAATATCCAAACGTTGTCGCGGCGGTGTACGGCACCGGCTTCGCCGGATCGCTGACGTAGCGATCCGCGCCATCCGATTCGGTCGGCACATCGAACGCGAGCGCGCCATTCGCGCGCAGGTAAAGCGAGCGAGGCGCCACGTTCTTCGGCGGCCAGGCATCGAACGTCCGCCACTGGTTCGCTCCGGTCTGATACACGATCGCCCTCGGCATCGGCGCGCCGCAGCGATCGGAGAGCGCGCAAAGAAAGAATGGAAACTCGACGGAGTCCCGATAGAACGGACCCGTCTTCTGTCCGGCGAAGGGAATGAAGCCGAACGACGCGTTGTCGCCGTTGGCCCAACCGCCGTGCGACCACGGTCCGACGACCAGCGTCGTCTTCGTTCCCGCGCTGAGCGTATCCATCGCCTTCGACGCGCGGAGCGGACCGTACGGATCCTCACCGTCGTACCAGCCGCCAACGAGCAGCACCGCGGGCCTGATGTTCTTGAGGTGCTTTGCGATCGAGCGCTTCTGCCAGAAGGCGTCGTAGTTCGGGTGCACCATCATCGAATCCCAGAACGCGACGCTTCCCTTCAAGTACTTTGCGTCCGCGTTCCGCGTCGGACCCATCTCGAGAAAGAATCGGTAGCCGTCCGGATTATCGCGCGCCCACGTCGGCCCGGGACCGTACGTCTCGACGGGACCCGGCCGCGCGCGCCCGAAGCCCATCAAGAAGTTGAAGGTCTGCGCGAGTGTCAGTGTGCCGTTGCGGTGGCGGTCGTCGCCGAAATACCAATCGATGAGCGGCGCCTGCGGGCTCGCGGCCTTGTGCGCGGGATGCGCATCGATCATTCCCGCCGCGGCGAAGAATCCCGGTGCGGAGATCCCCCAGGTGCCCACGCGGCCATTGTTGTGCGCGACGTTCTTCACCAGCCAGTCGATGGTATCGTACGTGTCGGTGCTCTCGTCGACATCTTGCGCGCCGCGCTTCGTATCGAGATGCGGCGTCATGTACTGGTAGTAGCCATCGGACTCGTAGCGCCCGCGCACATCTTGATAGACGAAGATGAATCCCTCGTCCTGAAACCGCGCCGACGGTCCAAGACGCGTCGGAAACTTGTCGGCGCCATATGGAGCGATGCCGTACGGCGTGCGCACCATCATGATGGGATAGCTGCGCGACGTGTCCCTCGGCGCATAGATCGCGGTGAACATCGTCGCGCCATCGCGCATGCGGATGCGCGTCTCCTTTTTGGTGTAGCGCTCGCGCACACGCGCGGCGGCCGAGTCGGCGGCGGCGGAACCGCCGCGCCCCTGTGCGTGCATGGACGCGGCGGCGGCGAACGTCGTAATGATGGTCGCGACGCGGAGCGCGCGCATCACTTCTTGCGCGACGATGACCTTCTCTTCGGAACTTTGGCGCCCTTCTTCCGCGCCTCGGATAGCCCGATCGCAATCGCCTGCTTGCGGCTGGTCACCTTGCCACCCTTGCCGCCCTTTCCGCTCTTGAGCGTTCCATGTTTCCGTTTCCGGGCCGCGCGCGCGACGCTCTTGCTCGCCGCCGCTCCGTACTTTCGTCCGCCCGACTTTTTGCTCGACCGCTTCTTCGTTGCCATGATATCCTCGCTAGAAAGAATGAGAAGAAACGGCAGATGCGCAGAACTCGGACCACCAGAACAGCTCGAGGCGAATCCGCACAGCTAGCAACGACGCGTCGATCTTCTCCGAAGCATGCGCGCCCGATCCTTCGCATCGTAAATCCGTCCATTCGCGATGACGGCGGCGATGCGGCCGGTGTTGGCGATGTCGGCGAGCGGATTCGCATCGAGCAACACGAGGTCAGCCACCTTACCGGCCGCGACCGTGCCAAGCGAGTCGAGCGCGGCGAGGTAGCGCGCGGGCTCGATCGTCGCCGCGGCCAGCGCATCGCGCGGCGTCATGCCACCACGCACCAGCAAACGCATCTCTTCATGCAGACCGAAACCGGGCGGACTGTTGCGCAGCGGCGCGTCGGTGCCGGTGAGCACGTGCACGCCGGCGCGCCGCATGTCGGCGACCTGCGCCAACCGCTTGGCAAACATCGCTCGTCCGACGGAGTCCGCGCCGGGTGGAACGCTATCCGGCATCGGAAAAATCTTCGCGACGTAGGCGAGCAGCGCGTCCGGAATCCGGCAGGCGACAGAATCTCCCGGGAGGGCGCGGCCGGGCCACATCGCCACCTCGTACTGCGCCGTGAAGGTCGGCGTCACCCAGGTGCCGTTGCGAGCGAAGCGCGCGTAGAGCGAAGCCATGTCCTGCGTCGAGCAGCGGCCGAGTGCCCCCTGCACCGTGAACCTCGGCGCTAAAGAGATCGACTCCGCCACTGTGCATGGCGCCGGAATCGCGAGCAGATGCTCGATGCTCTTTTGTCCCGAATCGGACGCGTCGGCCGAGCCGACGGTGCGCGGCACGTGACCGGCGAAGACGATGCCGCGCTCGCGTGCGCGCCGTGCGATGGCGAAATACGTGTCGCGCTGCAGCTGGCTGTGCACTTTCACGAAATCCACGCCGAGCTTGACGAGCGAGTCGACGCCGGCGCGTCCCTCATCGGGAGTGCGCGTGAGAATGTGAGGGATCGGCACGTCGCCGCCCTCGAGATACGGCCCGGAGGCGACGATGCGCGGCCCCACGAGCGCGCCGCGCGCGATCGAAGCGCGCCACGCTTTGATCGTATTCCACTCGCCCGCCATGTCGCGCACACCCGTGACGCCATTGGCGACGTAGAGCTCGAGCAGCTCGCGCCCGCCGACAATGCTGGTGTGGACGTGCATGTCCCAGAAGCCGGGAACGAGAAATTTGCCGCGGCCATCCACCAGTCGCGCGTGCGCCGGCACCTTCGCGGTCTGCGACGCATCGACGGAGATGATCCGCGTGCCACGTACGAGCACGGTCTGATCGAGACGCGGCTCGGCCTCTTCGGCGTTGATGACGGTCACGTGCGTGATCGCGAGCGTCTGCTGCGCCCATCCCGCACCTGGGCGCGCGCCGATCGCGAGCGCACATGCCGCAAAGAGCTGGAGAGTCCGGAACGTTGTCACGCTAGCGCATCGCCGTGTGAAGATCGGCGAAGGTAATTCAGGCTCGGTCGGAGCGTCAGCGCCTCGAGAGGCTCAGCACTGTCCCGCGGCGACGAGCTCCGTCGCCATCTCGGCGGACGACGCGACGCGCGACGGCTCGATCAAGCTGTCGAGCGAGCGACGCAACGAGCGCGAGCGCGGCGCGGTGCCATGCCCGATTCGCCCGAAAAAGACGGCGCGCTCGGCGTCGATCGGAGCCATCAGATCGGCCAGCCGGCGAGTCAGCGCTTGCGCACGATCGGCCGCGTGCGGCGCGCTCGAGAAGGCAACGCCGTCGCGAACGTAATCTCGAAACGCAATCGGTGCGTACTGCGGCTGCATGAACAGTCCCAGTCGCGTCGCCGTGAGCCAAAAGCGCTGCAGCGCGCGACCGGCGGCGATGCGCTCGTCCGCCGTCTTCGGATGCCGCTCGGCGACGAGCACGAAATGCGCGCCGCAAAACAACCCCGGCAGAATGTCCATCTCGACGCGCGCGAGCAGTGACCTCGCTCCGAGCGCGTGCGCGATCCGCATGCGGCCCCAGCTCTGCATCGCCCAGCGCATCATGCGCCGAGTTACGACGTCGAGGCCGAGCGCCTCTTCCGGAATTCGGTCCGGACTCGTCGACACGCTCCAATCGATCGCGCGACGATGCGTCTCGAACGCCTCGGGCAGCTCCAGACGCAATCGTGTCGTGGCGAACCAGAGGCGCGTCGCTCGTGCGCGTGCGCGAAGGCCCTCGAGCCAGATCACCGACATGCCGTCGCCGAGCGCGGATTCCAGCTCGGCGCGCTCGACCGGCGTGAGCGGAGTTGTTTGAAGCCGTCGCCGGTTGACGACGCGCTCGACAATGCACGCCGTGAGCGGATCGGCCGGACTCTCCGAATCGTCCACGAGCCGCACCGCGATGCTCGAGGGAGACTCGAGCCGAATCACCGCCTGCGCGCCGACCGTCGTTGCCGCGATCGCTGCCGTCTCCACGAGCGCGCCGAGCGCGAGATCGCTGGCGTGTCCCTGCAGATCGTAGATGTCGGCGGCATCACGACGCTCGCGATGAATCACGAACTCGTCGCGCCCCCTGATCTCGAAGCGCCACGGCTGCCCGTTGTCGCCGCTCGGCGCCCATCGCGCGAGCTCGAGCACCCGGCGTACGCGATCGCCGTCCGCATTGCGCGCCTGGGCCGGCGACGCGGTGCCCTTGTCGTGCATGCGACGTCCCGCAACCGCGAGCGCGAGCCGTTGGATGGGATGCCGATTGCCCCCAGGGCGCCAGGTGCGCACGACACGATCGCGATAGGCGTCGAACTGCAGTCCGTACGGCGCGGCGGTGACGGGGCCTCGTCGGAGCAGAATCTTGAGCGCGTTGCTCGCCGCGACGGAGGCGCACATCTCGCAGCCCATCGGCGTGGACGGGCCGCGTTGGGCACGCAGATCGATCGTGTTCGGATCGACGAGATAGCTCTGCTGCAATCGCGCCGGAGCAAGCCCGACGAGAAAGCGCAGCAGCTGCTGCTGGCGAGAGTGCCCCTCGAGCCGAAAGTATTGCTCGAACGTCATGCGGCCCGGCATGAAGATGAGCAGCGCCGCGCCCATCCCCAGCGGCGCCGCGGTGATCGCGGGAATTCCTCGCTCGGCGCATGCCGCGAAGACCGCGCGTCGCGCATCGACGGCGAAGAAGTCGAGGGCGTCGACGTAGAGATCCGCGTCGTCGAGCAGCTCGCTCACATTGTCGGCGTGGATCGCTCCGCGCCGCACTCGCAAGTCGAGGGTCGGATTGATGTCGAGCGCCATCTCGGAGAGAACATCCGCTTTGTAACGACCGACCGTCGACAGAAACGCGCCCGCCTGCCGGTTGAAGTTCTCGATCTCGAAGAGGTCCGGGTCGGCGATGGTGAACGCGCCAATGCCGAGCCGCGCCAGCGTGAGCAGGTGGCTTCCCCCGACTCCCCCCAATCCGGCGATCGCGACGCGCTTGGTGCGGAGCTGTGCCAACTCGGCCCTGGTGATCCATCCAATCGTGCGCGAGAAGGCCGAGTCATAGGAGAACGCGGGCGCCTCGCTCAGCATGCAGCGGCCGAGCTGTCGCTGGGGAGCGCGGCGAGGATGCGGGCCAAGTCGATCCGGCACTCCGGGGAAAGCAAATTCCACGCGCTGGCGACATCGAGCGCAAACAATGCGCGCGCGCCGCGATGCTCGACCAGCGCGCCCACTTGCTCAAAGCAGATGCCGACCATGCGCAGCTGTCGCGCGAGCCGCGGCTCCATCATCGCGAAGGCGATGGCGGCGTTGCGCTTGATGACCATCGCCAGTCCCGCGAGCGCGAGCAGCGTCGCGGGAGCGGTGCGCCATGACACCGTGTCGGGATCGCACGCGGTCCGCTGGCTTCGGCGATATGCGGCGATCAGCGTAAAGCGAGACACCTCGGCGATGCGCCCGCGACCGATCACATCGGGGTCGAATGCCGTGCCGCTCAGATCCGTTTGCGACACCGACTCGAACGGCAGGCGGTTCGCTGTTGCTGGCGCGGGAGAGAGCACGCGCACGCAACCGGCGACGGCGCTGCTGGCGGCGTGCGTGACCAGGCAGTGCTGAGCGCTTGCCTCGAAAACATCCGTCTCTCGTCCATCGGGGAAGTCGCTCGCGCGCTCCCAGCCGAGCTCGTCGCAGTACACCTTGAAGCGCACGCGGTAGGCGGCGTCGCGCAGCGCGAGGGTCGTCGCCGGAACGACGCGAAAATCGTCCTCGAGCGAAACGATCCGGTTGGGCGACCACGGCGATACGAATGGCGTGAGCGGTGTACGTTGCTCGGCGGGCATGCGCACGAGCACGGGATCGTACATGGCCATGGGTCTCTTGCTCCGCGACGGATTGGCGAGCAGCATGGCCGCGAACGCGAGCCACAACGTGAACGACAGTCACTTCTTGATGTGGAGAATACTTTCGAACAATGTTCAGGACAGTGACCTGCGTCACCTGGGCCGCAGCGTAGATGCCCTCGGCCGACCGTCGGAAACGCCAGCGCTTGGAGCTCCGCACCAAGATCCTCGCCGCAGCCCGCTCTCTGACCCTCGAGCACGGATTCGAGGGGCTCACCATGCGGCGCGTGGCCGAGCGCGTGGAGTATTCGCCGGGCGCGCTCTACTGGCACTTCAAGGACAAGCGCGCGCTCGTGCAGGCGCTCGTCGCCGAGGACTACTGGGAATTCGCGCGCGTGATACGCGAAGCGATGAACGTGGTCGATCCGGTCGAGCGCCTTCGTCGCGGGGCCGCGGCGATGGTGGACTACGCGCTCACTCACGAGGATCAGTATCGGCTGATCTTCCTCATGCCGCGCGAAGCCGGCGCGCAGGAATTCCCCGCTCCGCCGGTTGAAGCGCCCGAGGACGCCTACAGCATCGTGCAACGCGCGGTGCGCGACGCCGTCGCCACTGGACGGTTCGCCGCGCCGATCACCGACGTCGACCTGATCGCTCAGTCTCTATGGTCGACGATACACGGCGTGCTGGCGTTACACATCGTTCGCGGCCAGGACCATTGGATTCCGTGGCGGCCCGCCCGGCAAACCGCGAAGTTCCTCACCGATCACCTCTTCGAGGCGCTACTCGTCCGGCGTCCGGCGGATCCCCCGAAGGCGAAAGCGAAATCGCGCAAAGGATCCGTGGCGCGACGCCGAAAATCCAAGTGATTCGTGGGATGTCCACGCCCCCGCTGGAATTCCGCGCGGTAGAAGGTCCCTCGCCGTCGCAGCGCCGGGCCATCGAGGCCGAGCCGGGCTCGATGCTCGTGCTCGCCGGCCCCGGCGCCGGCAAGACCTACTGCCTCACCGAGCGCATCCATTTCCTGATCGCGCATCACGGATTCCAGCCGTCGCGCATCTGCGCCTTCACCTTCACCAACAAGGCCGCGGGCGAGATCACCCACCGGCTCGCGATGCGGCTCGGACCCGCCGCCGACGGCATCACCAGCGGAACGATTCACGCCTTCTGCGCGAACCTGCTGCGCGAACTCGGCACGAAGGTCGGGCTCGAGGCCGGCTTTGGCATCGCCGATGAGGACTATCAGCTCGCGGCGCTTCGCCGCATCGAGGGCCCGCGCCGCTGGCATCGCAACACGCTCACGAAATTCTCGGCGCATCGCTTCCGCGGTGACCCGCTCTTTCACGACGACATCGCGCTGTTCGACCAGTACGAGCGATTCCTCGCCCACCGCAACGTCGTCGACTTCGACACCCTCGTCGTCAAAGCGGCGGAGCTGCTCGAGCGAACCGACGCCGCGGCGAGCGTGCGTGCGCGATGGGATGTCGTGCTCGTGGACGAGTTCCAGGATCTGAATCCGGTGCAGTACGCCGTGGTGCGCGCGCTGGCGCAGGGCCACCGGCACGTCTTCGCCGTGGGCGACGACGAGCAGTCCATTTACTCGTGGGCCGGCGCGGACCCGGCCGTCTTCCGGCTCTTCATCAATGATTTCGGTCTCTCGACGAAAATCCATCTCGAGGAGAATCGGCGCTGCCCGCACGACGTCTTCGCGCTCGCGCGCACGCTGATCAACATCAACACGCCGATCTTCGCCGACCGCGTCGCCGCGCGCGCCGATCGGCTGTCCACCTTTCCCGTGCTCGCGCTCGGCTTCGACAGCGACGACGACGAAGCGGTGTGGATCGTCGACGACATTCGCCGCGATCGCGACGAGCATGCGCATGGCTGGGGCGACGTCGCGCTCCTCTACCGCACGCACGCCATTGGCGACCGGCTCGAGGCGGCGTTTCTGAATGCCGGCATTCCCTGCCGGCTCGCGCAGGGCCGCGCCTTCGGCGACGACCCTGTCGTGGCGTACGTGCTCGCCGCGGCGCGCGTGATCGCGACGCCCGGTGACGACGTCTGTCGCGAAGCGTTCTTTCGCGTGGTACTCCCCGGTGCGCTGCTCGATGAAGCGCTCGCCAAATCCGCGGAGAGTCGCACCGACTTGCCGGTGCAGCTCCGTCGCATGACCGCCCTCCTCTCGAGAGGCGATGAAAGCGCGAGGCAGATCCGTCGCGCCCTGGCCGACTGGAAGAATCTCGACGCCGTCGGCAAGCAGCACCGGAGTCTCGCCCCGCTCGTCTCGGACCTCTTGTCGAGACGCGTTGGCGCGCATCGCTCCGTGCTCGACGATCGCCACGATGAGATCAGCGATCCGGCATCGCTCCCCGACGTCGTCCGTCTCGCGACCCGGCTGCGCGAAGCGCGCACCGTCCGCACGGAAGTCTGGATTCAGCCAATGGCCGGCGCCGACGTCGCGATCAAGGGCATGCTCGCCGACATCGGCGTGAAGGCGTCGCGCGGTGACGGACCGCCAGGCGCGGAGACCGTGCGCATCCGCATCGACGATGTCCCCTCCGTCGGACTTCCCCTCGGCGTCTTCAAGGCGGCGCAGCTGATCGAGATGTGGGATACCGCATCCGCGTTCACCAGCTTCACCGCGATCGATCTGGAGACGACGGACTCCGACACCAAGACGGCGGAGATCGTCGAGATCGCCGCGGTGCGCGTGCGCGATGGCAAGATCGTCGACGAATATCACTCGCTCGTCAGGCCCGATTGTGCGATCGCCCCGGGTGCGACGGCAACGCACAAGCTCAGAGCCGTTGACCTCGTGGGCGCGCCCTGCTTCGAGGAGATCTGGCCGGCGTTCCGCGAGTTTTGCGGCGCCGATGTAGTCGTGGCGCACAACGGCTACGACTTCGACTTTCAGATCCTCGTGCGGATGGCGCGCCAGATCGGAGCGCCGTTCGATCTATGCACCTTCGACACGCTCCCCCTCGCGCGCGATCTCTTTCCGACCAGCCGCAAGCTCGTCGATCTGGCTCGACATTTCGGGATTGAGCCGGGCCGATCGCATAGCGCGCTCGACGACACGCGGACGCTCGCCCACGTCCTCCTCGAGCTCGGCAAGATGAAAGTGTCGCGCGCGCGAAAGACTGCGCTGCTCGACCTCCTCGGCCATCTCGGCGTCGCGCTCGCGCTGTGCGACGAGCGCGAGCTCTGCGCCGAAGCGCGCCTCTTTCGCGACATGACGCGTCCCTTCGCGCTCGGCCGCTACAGCCGCTGCCTCGACTGGTACGCGCGCGAGCAGGGCGATGACATCTCGATTCCCGGCGTGGAGGATGTGATCGAGCGCCTTGGCGGCGCCGCGCTGATGCTGAAGATTCGCGC
>JALZAE010000036.1 GCA_030948535.1 Gemmatimonadota bacterium
GAGCTGCACGAAGGGCTCGAAGATCGTCGGCAGCTTCTCGGCGCTGATGCCGCGCCCCGTGTCGCGGATGCTGATGAGCACCGTCTCGGCGCGCGGTTCCCACGAGATGTCGATGGAGCCGCCGGTCTGCGTGAACTTCACGGCGTTCGACAGTAGGTTGAGCAGCACCTGCAGTGCGCGATCGGGGTCGGCGCGCACGGCGACGTCGGGGGACGCCGCGTCGATCGTATAGCGCAGCTCCTTGGTGCGGACCTGGGGCGCGATGAGCGTATCGAGACGGCCGAGCAGCTCGCGCACGCCGATCGGCTCGCAGCGCATCTGCAGGCTTCCCGACTCCAGCTTCGCGAAGTTGAGAATGTCGGTGATCAGCGTCAGCAGATGCTCCTGCGACCGACGAATGCGTCCGAGCGCGTCGCGCTGCGCATCGGAGACCGGGCCATGCACACCGAGCTCCATCAGCTGTGCGTAGCCGCCAATGGCGTTGAGCGGCGTGCGCAGATCGTGGCTCATCGCCGCGAGGAACTCGCTTTTCGCCCTGCTTGCACGCTCGGCGTCCGCGCGGGCGCGCTGCTCGGACGCGTAGAGGCTGGCGTTGTCCATCGCCACCGCCGTCCAGCCGGCAATACCGATGGCGAGCCGCTCGTGGCGCTCGGTGAACACGTCTGGCTTCGTATGACCAAAGAACAGTCCGCCCAATGGCTCGCCTGTGTGCGACACGACTGGCACGGCGAGATAGCTCACGACGGGCAAGTGACCGGCCGGCATTCCGTGGAAGGGCGCATTGTGGCCGTAGCGTGGATCGCGGGTGATGTCGCCGCTGCGGACGATGCCGGTGGCATGGAACGTCGGCGCGAAAATCTGCGTGTTGCGCGGCATGGGAAATTTCGCGAACGATTCGCGCGGCACGCCGGCGATCGAAAAGAGGGTGAGCACCTCGCCTCGCTCATCCGTCGTGTTGTAGAAGAACGCCCCCACCTCCGCGGTCGTCAGCTTCGTCGCCTCGTCGGTGACGGTCTGGACGATGTTGTTGATGTTGAGCTCGGCGGCGAGCGCGCTGCCGATACGCTGCACGGTCTCCACGATGCGCGCGTCCTCGCGCAGCGCATCTTCGGCTCGCTTGTTTTCCGTGACGTCGAGCGCGGTGCCAATGAAGCGTGTCGCGTGGCGCTCGTCGCCTTCGCCCGAGAAGAAGGCGCGGCCCCGCGAGTCGACCCAGCGCACGGTTCCATCGTTCCACTGCGCGGCGAGCGTCATGCTGAACTTGCCGTCACCTCGCGGATCGAGTGCATGACGCACGCCTTCATCCGCGCGCTCGCGCTCGTCGAGGCGCAGCCGCGACAGAAAAATATCGTGATCGATCTTTGCGTTCGGCGGCATGCCGAAGATCGCCTTGCAGCGCGTATCCCAGCGCAGCTCGCCGGTGACGGGATTGAAGTCCCACGTCCCGATCGCCGCCGATTCCGCCGCAAGACTCAACCGCTCCGCGGTCGCGCGCAGCTCGCCCTGCGCGCGACGCATCTCCGTCTGCGCGCGGCCGAGCGACATGGCGTGGCGGAGGCTCTGAGACAGCCGCTCAGGGGTGAGGGTATTCTTCGCGATGTAGTCGGCCGCGCCGGCCTTCATGAGATCGACGGCGATCTGCTCATCACCGAGTCCCGTGAGCATGATGACGGGCACCTCGAGCCCCGCCTGCCGCAGCGCCCGGAGCAGTGCCCGACCGTCACCCCCGGGAATATTGAAGTCGAGCAGCACGCAATCGTACGAGCCCCGCACTAAGAGCCGCAGCGCCTCCTGTGCGCTCTCCGCCTCATCGAGCTCGGCCTCGATCCCCGCGCTCGCCAGACGGCGGCGCACGACCATGCGGTCCACCTCGTCATCGTCGACGACCAGGATCCGGATCGCACGGGCCGGCTCCTCCGGCTCGATCGCAATACTCGACGGCAGCGCGTCTCGCTCGCTCACGGCATCTCGACGAGGGTCCAATATTTGTTCAGCGCCGCCATCACCTCGCAAAAGCCGGTGAACGTCACGGGCTTCAAGAGATATCCGGCCACGTTGAGATTGTACGCCTCGACCCGGTCACGCTCGTCGTTGGACGTCGTGAGCACGACGACCGGCGTCGACGCCAGCTCGGTATCGGCACGCAGCGCGCGCAGGAACTCGATGCCGTTCATCTTCGGCATGTTGAGATCGAGCAACACGATCCGACGCTCGGACGGAATCTTGTCGCCCCGTAACAGCTCCAACGCCTCGATCCCGTTGCCGGCGACGAAAAGCGGATTGGCGATGTTGTTCTTCGTGAACGAGCGGCGCACGTTCATCACATCGACATCATCATCTTCCACGAGCAGGATGTTGAGCAAGCGATCAGACACGATCAGTCCTCGATCTTGAGACTTTTTGGCCACCACACGTGAAAGGTCGCGCCCTGTCCGACGTCGGATTGGAGGCCGACACCTCCGCCTCGCGACTCGGCGATCTTCTTCACGACGCTCAAGCCGATGCCCGTGCCCTCCACCTTGTCGCGAGCCTCGAGCGTCTGAAAGAGTCCCCAGATGCGATCGTGATACTCCGGCGCGATGCCGGGCCCGTTGTCGCGAACCGTGAATTCCCACGCCTCGCCGAGATCGCGCGCCGAGACATCGACGCGCGCGCCGGGCTTGGGTGTGTACTTGATCGCGTTGCCGATCAGATTCATGAACAGTTGCTGCAGCGGTACGCGCTCGGTCTGCAGCAGGGGCATCGGCTCATGCACCACCACGTCGGTGCCTTCCGGTGCACCGAGGAGCTCGATGACCTCGCCGAGCATCGCCGCGACGTCGACCGGCTCGGCCCTCCCGCGAGCGCGCCCCGCGCGCGAATAGGCGAGGATGCCGTCGATCAGCGCTTCCATGCGATGGACTCGGCCCAGCAGCAGCTTCATGTGCTGGCGCGACTCATCGGAGAGCCGGGCGCCCGCGTCCTCTTCGATCCATTGCGCCAGATTCGCGATGCCGCGCAGCGGCGCCTTGAGGTCGTGCGACGCGACGTACGCAAACTGATCCAGCTCGCCGTTGCTCCGCTCGAGCGCGCGTGCCAGCCGTGCAAGCTCCTCCGCCTTACGCGAAGACTCGGCGTGCGCCGCACGCTCACGCTCCAGCAGCCCATTGCGCTCGGCGAGCGACTGTTCGAGCGCGCTCGTCTGCTCGATCGATACCTGCTCGTAGACCTCGAGCAGCTGCTCGAGCGCGGCGATCTTCGATTGGGCCCGCTCGGCAGCGTTGGCCGCGAACGACGCCGGCATCGCGGATTTCTGGGTCAGCGTCGCATCGGTCATGCGAAGACCCGGCCTCCGGCGAAGGGCATAATCGCGACCTTCACGTTGAGCGCCAACGTCTTGAACATGTCGGCCGTCTCGCGCGGGATCGGATGACGGCTGAACAGGATCGTTGCAAACAGATCTCCAGTGGGCAGCATGCCACCAAAGCCGAGCACGGCGCGAATGCCGTACGGCTCGACGAACTCGCGCTGCGCCGGAATGAATGGACTGCCGAGCGCTTCCGCCACGTGAAAGATGTTGTACGTGGGCTGCGGCGTGGCGAGCACGAAATCCGGCGCCGGCGACACGACCGCGGAGACGCGGACTCCGAGCTGCGCTATCAATTGCGCGATCATCGGCGATCGGCTGACCGCCTCCTCACTCGGCAGTGGAAGTGCTTGATGACCGGCGGAGGAACGGCGGTCATTCCAGGTAGCTTCCGCGCCGGCGGTTGCCAGGAGCGTGAGACACCGCATCTGCGGATGATTCGCCGACTCGGGAAAGACGCGCTGCGCGAACTGCTGGAGCTCGGGCTCCAGCTCGGCGTAGGGGACTGTGACGAAGAATCGTGCAAGCGCGCAAGCTGGCTCCGTCGTGCCGGGAGCGCAGAGCGCCTCATAGAGATGGCGCACGACGCGGCTCGCCGCTTCTTCCATGCTCGCGGCGTCGTCGCCGAGCTTGCGAAGAACGGACCCGCAGGTGGTCATGTCCCTAAGCGAGAATCCGGTGAGGTCGTACATGCGCGATGGGGCAAAAAGGGGAAGCCACCGGAATGCATCGCCAGTGGCTCGCGTCGCATTGGCTATGGCGGGCTGCTAGCGCAAAAAGCGGGCGCGAGCCGCGGGTGCCGCCAACCCGCTATGTGGCTGAGCTTTTCACCACATCGCCGGCATCGATCGAGCCTTCCATCACCAGCACCGAGGCTCCACCAACGCGGATCGCGGTGATCTCGCCCGCGGCCTTGTCGACCTCGATCTCGAGAATCGAGGGACGGCCCATCTCGAATCCCTGCTCGACCACCCAGCGGAGCGTACCATCCGTCTGCGCCTCGCGCGCGCCGAGATATCCGCCGAGCGCGGCAGCGGCGGATCCGGTGGCGGGATCTTCGGGGACGGCGAGACCGGGAACAAAGACGCGCGCGCGGATGTGCGACGTCGGTAGCTCCGGATCGCGAGCGAAGACCATCACTTGAGGCGCAAAATATTGTTTGAGGGCGGAATCCCAGATGTCCATGCGCACGCGAGCGCGCCGCACCGCCGCGCGGTCCTTCACCGGCACGAACAGAAACGGAAGCCCGCACGATACCGCCTGTGGCGTGTTCGAGCCGCCGCCGATGTCGTTCGCCTCCAATGAAAGGAGCTCGGCCAAGGCGGATCGGCCGGGCGGCGGTGGTCCGATCTCGGGCAGCTTCGCGACGGAGAGCTGCGCGAAGGTCGGGACGCCCTTGGTCGAGCGGATCGTCACCGGCACGTGCCCGATTCCTTCCTCGAACACGATCTTCGTCTCGTCGCCGGTGAGCTTGATCTCGCCGGTGGCCGCGAGCACGTGCGCCGCGCCGACGGTGGGATGGCCGGCGAAGGGCAGCTCATCGCTGGGCGTGAAGATGCGCAGCGTCCGCGTACACGACGGGTCGGTGGCGGGCAGCACGAAGACGCTCTCCGAGTAGTTGAACTCGCGGGCGATCGATTGCATCTGCTCGCTCGTCAACCCGCGCGCATCGAGCACCACGGCCAGTTGATTGCCGCCGAATTTGACGTCGGTGAAGACGTCAGCGGTCACGAACTTGTATTTCACTGAGGATCTACTCCGCGTCCATGAAGGGATAACGATGATCCCTCGGCGGAGAGTAGGTCTCCTTCACCGCACGGGGACTGGCCCACCGAACGAGGTTGAGGAGCGAGCCGGCCTTGTCGTTCGTGCCCGAGCCGCGCGCGCCGCCGAACGGCTGCTGCCCCACGACCGCGCCCGTCGGCTTGTCGTTGATGTAGAAGTTGCCCGCCGCGTTGCGCAGGGCGATCGCCGCCTGCTTGATCGCCTTGCGGTCGTTGGAGAAGATCGCGCCGGTGAGCGCGTAGGGGCTGGTGCGGTCGACCACCTGGAGCGTCTCGGCGAATTTGTCGTCGGGGTAGACGTAGGCGGTGAGCACCGGTCCGAAGATCTCTTCGCACAGCAGGCGATAGCCGGGATCGCGCGTCTCGATCAGGGTGGGCTCGATGAAATGTCCATCGTCACCGCGGGCGACGCCGCCGGCGATGACGCGCGCGTTCTGCTTCGCGTCGGCGAGATATCCGCCGATCTTGTCGAACGATTTTCTGTCGATCACCGCGCCCATAAAGTTCCGGAAGTCGCGCACGTCGCCGACCTTGAGCTCGGCGATGAGCGAGACGAGGCGGTCCTTGAGCTGCGGCCAGATGCTTTCAGGGACATAGATGCGGCTCGCGGCCGAGCATTTCTGTCCCTGGTACTCGTACGCGCCGCGCACGACGGCGACCGCGAGCGCCGCGACGTCGGCTGAGGGGTGGGCGACGATGAAATCCTTGCCGCCCGTCTCCCCGACGATGCGCGGATAGGACTTGTAGCTCGACATGTTGGTGCCGATCGTCTTCCACATGCTGTTGAAGACGCCCGTGCTGCCGGTGAAGTGCACGCCGGCGAGCTCCTCATGCGAGAGCAGGGCGTCCGAGATCGGACCGGCGTCGCCGGGAACGAAGTTGATGACGCCCGGCGGCATCCCCGCCTCCTCGAGCAGCTTCATCACGTAGTACGCCGACAGCATCGCGCTCGACGCCGGCTTCCAGATCACGACGTTGCCCATCAGCGCCGGGCTGGTCGGCAAGTTGCCGCCGATCGCGGTGAAGTTGAACGGCGTCACCGCGTACACGAATCCCTCGAGCGCGCGGTAGTCCATCTGGTTCCACATCGCGTTCGTGCTGATCGGCTGTTGATCGTACAGCTGCTGGGCGAAGTAGGGATTGAAGCGCCAGAAGTCGATCAGCTCGCACGCCGAGTCGATCTCGGCTTGATAGGCCGTTTTGGACTGACCGAGCATGGTCGCGGCGTTGACCGTCGCGCGCCACGTGGTCGCCAGCAGCTCGCCGGCCTTGAGCAGCACGGCGGCGCGATCTTCCCACGGCCAGTTCGCCCACTCGATTCGCGCGGCGCGGGCGGCGTCGATCGCCATGCGCACGTGCTCCGGTCCGGCCTTATGGAAGTCGGCGAGCACATGGCGGTGATCGTGGGGCATCGTCGCCTGCGCGATGTTGCCCGTGCGAATCTCTCGCCCGCCGATGATGATCGGGATGTCGGCGCGCTCGCTCGCCATCGAGGCGAGGCGCGCCTTGAGCTCCGCGCGCTCGGGCGAGCCCGGCGCATACGAGCGAACCGGTTCGTTCACCGGTAGCTGCACGCGCCGATTGCCGTTGAAACCGACGAGGCCGGCCTCGGGTGGAACCGGCTGCGACGGCGTTGCGGGAACCGGCGCGTCATGGGACTTTGCGTCGGCGGAGACGGACTGTCTTGTGGGATTGGCGACGGACATTGGCGGGCTCGTTGCGAGATGCGCGGTACGCGAGATGGCGTTGAAACATAGGCGCGGCCGACAGCGGCGTGAAGCGCGCGCGCTGTTCGGCGCCGCCTCCGCCCTCTTCTGCATCGCGTGCGACAGACCTCCGATCGAGTGGCGCGACGACGCATCGCGGTTGCCCCGCGAGGAGGCGATGCAGAGCGTGGGGCTCGACGCGTCGTTCCTGCCGCTGTCGGCGCCGAGCCCGCTGCCCCGGCGCCTCGATCGCTGCGAGGGGTCGATCGCGTACGCGCACGTCGCCGGGCGACAGGCGTTCGCCGCGTGGTGGCTCGCCCAGCCCGACAGCGGCGCGGCGCTCGTCGTCCAGCGCACGACGGATGATGGTGCGACGTGGTCGGCGCCGGAGATCGTCGATCAACGCGACTCAGGACACGACGGCTGCGGACGACCGCCGCCCGCGGTGGCGGCGGACTCGATCACTGGCTATCTGCTGATCGCCTACGCGAGCGCGCCGAAAGAGGGCACCGCGGTCTGGTTTGCGCACGCGATGCCGACGGTGACGAACGGCGAGCCGACGCTCATGTGGCACGCCCCGGTGCCGGTCGTGTTCGGCGATCGCCTCGTGCACACGGCCGTCGCGGGCGTCGCCGACACGGTGGTGGTTGCGTACGAATATCCGAGCGGGCCGCACACGCAGCTCGGTCTCGCGGTCTCGCGCACGGCGGGACATCTCTTCAGCGAGAGGATGGCGGTGACAGTGGCGGGATCCGCTGTGAGCGAGCCTCGCGTCGCGCTGCGAACGAAACTGGTCACGCTGGTGTGGCGCGCAACGACGTTGACTGCCGACTCCACGGCGAGTTGGATGATTCGCGCGGGTAGACTGAAGTAGAGCAGACGTCAGATGTCAGACGTCAGATGTCAGACGAACTGA
>JALZAE010000042.1 GCA_030948535.1 Gemmatimonadota bacterium
CCCTTACGCTATCCCCCTCTTCATTGCATCGATCACGCGATCGGCGAAGAGGTCGATCTCATCGAGCGTCGTGTAGACGTTTGGCGTGATCCGCAGGCCGTTGAACTCGGCGTGAAGGATCGGCGTCGTGATGATGCGATGCTTGGCCCAGAGATGGCCCTGCAGCTTGGCGGTGTCGAGGCCATCCACGTGCACCAAGGCGATCGCGCACGACTGCTTGTCGTCGTCGAGCGATGTGAGAACGTGCACGCGACTCGGATCGTGGGCGAGCAGGCGCTTCGCCCAGCGGTTGCGCAGCAGGCGAAGGCGCGCGGCCTTCCGCTCGGAGCCCATACCGCGATGAAAGGCGAGCGCGGCGGAAATGGCATTGTGGTTCGCGGCCGGATGCGTGCCGATCTCTTCGTATTTACGAATGTTGCCGTCCTGCTCGACCGGCACTCCCATCATCGACCACAGCGTGGGGATCTTTGCCTGCCGCACGCAGAGAAATCCCGCGCCGCACGGTGCATGCAGCCACTTGTGCAGGCTCGTGCCGAAGTAGTCGCACTCGAGATCGTCGCGCTTGAACGGAAAGTGCGCATAGGAGTGCGCGCCGTCGACGAACACCTCGATTCCCTTCGGCCGCGCCATGCGCACGATGTCGCGCACGGGCATGATCTGCCCCGTGAGATTCGTGATGTGCGTAACCTCGATCACCCGCGTGCGGGGCGTGATCGCCTCGCGGAATCGGTCGACGATGTACTCGTTCGATGGCGGTGGAACCTTGAAGCTGATCGTCTTGATGACGATGCCCTGCCGGCGGGCGCGCTGCCCCCATGTGCTGAGCATGCGGCCGTAATTCTGATTGGTGACGATCACCTCGTCGCCCGCCTTGAGATCGAGGCCAAGGATCATCGTCTCGTTGGCCTCGCTCGCGTTGCGGACGATGGCCATCTCTTCGGGGTCGCAGCCGAAATCGGCCGCGAGGTCGCGACGCACCGTCTCGATGCGGGGCTCGAGCACCTCCCACATATGAATGGTGGGCGCCTCGTTCGAGAATCGGATGTCGCGAATCATCTGCTCGACCACATGACTCGGCGCCGGCGAGATGCCGCCGTTGTTCAGATTCACCAGCGTGCGGTCGACGTCGAAGGCGCGCTGGATCTCCGTCCAGTACTCCTCGTCCGAGGCCAGGCTGGCCGGCGGTCGCGCCGCCGCGATCGGATCGGCGCGGAGGAGTGTGGCAATCGCCGAGGGATGAAAGCTCGGCAAGGCGGCGCCGGCCGAGGCCGCGCTGGCGAGGAAGGCTCGACGATCCATCGGACACCTGGACGGTGAGGACGAGTCGAAGGTGGCGGCATTCGGGCCCGAGCGCAACGCGGCCGAGGGTGCGAAACATCCTCGTACGCGAAGCGGGCCCACGACAAGGGAGCGCCAGGCGCGAGATGATAGAGCTAGCGCCATTGCGGTCGTTCCTTAGAATGGTGCAACCTGATCGCGCACTGCTGCGGCGCGTCAGGCTCGAGGTCAGGAGGCGTCGGTGACTGCCCGGCGTGCAGGTCGTCACCCGGATACACGCCGATACTTTCGATACGCATCGGTGCGAGATTCTCGCCGCTTCGTCGCATCACCCCGTGAGCCGGCACCTGGAGGCTTGGTGGGTCGTTCCAGCCGCACGCAGCTTCTCAAGTGCTCCCTCGCACTTCTGGCCATCGCGGCGCCGGTGCGCGCGCAGGCGCTGTACCAGCTCGATGAGTCGGTCTCGTACGTCAGCCTCCAAGGTCGCGCGAGCTCGTTCACGATCGCGGGACGCAGCGAGAACCTGCACGGCTCGATGGAGCTCGCCGATGCGAAGAGCAAGACTGTTCGCGGCACCATCCGCTTCGCATTCGGTTCGCTGTCGGTCGCACCGCGGATGTTCCAGCGCGAGTTTTACGCGTCGTTCGACGCGCCCGCGACTTCGGAGATCATCTTCACCGTCGACTCCGTGCTGCCCGGTTTGACCGCGCGTGAGTGGTTCATGGACGGCCGCCTGAGCATCCGCGGCGTCGCGCGACCCGTGCGCTTCGCTGGTACTGCCGCGAAGATCGGCACGCGTATCGTCGCCGACGGCACCTCGAGCATCGATGTGCGCCATTGGGGCATCGAGCCGAAGAACCGCATGTTCGGACTGGTGCAGCCGTCGCCCGAGATTCGGCTGTCGTTCTCCGTGTCATTCGTGCCGGTGATTTCCCTCGGGGCGATCGAGCACTAAGGACCAGTCCTAAGTGCTTGCAGTTCGTTGGTGCATGGTCGAAGATTCGGACGTGACCACGCACACCGACACCGGTCCCATCACCGCGCCACCGACACTCGACACCGCGCGCGCGAATCCGCGCCGCGTCGAGTCTCGCGATCCGGCGACCGGTTTGGTGTGGCGCGACTACGAGGCCGCCTCCGCGACCGACGTCACGCGCACGGTGGCCGCTGCCAGGCGCGCACAGCTTGCGTGGGGTGCGACGCCTGTACGCGAGCGTGCAAGAGTGTTGGAGCACTTTCGCCGCGCGCTCTTCGCCCGGCGCCGCGAGGTGGCCGAGCTGATCTGTCGCGAGAATGGAAAACCGCCATCGGAGGCGATGGGCACCGAGGTGATGCTGGTGCTCGACTTCGCGCGCTTCTACCGCGACCGAGCGCCGCGGCTCCTACGCGATCGATCGCTGACGCCGTTCAACGCCGCCTTCTGGCGCAAGCGCGTGCACATCACGCACGAACCGTTCGGCGTCGTCGGCATCATCTCGCCGTGGAACTATCCCTTCATGCTGGCGAGTGCGCAGGTGCTTGCGGCGCTGGTGAGCGGCAATGCCGTAGTGCTCAAGCCCTCGGAGTTCACTCCCGCGACCGGTCTCATGATCGGCGATCTAATGCGCGATGCTGGGCTCCCGGACGGCGTGCTGCACATCGTCACCGGCAATGGCAGCGCGGGCGCGGCGCTCGTGTCGAGCGAGATCGACAAGCTGTTTTTCACCGGCAGCAACGCGACGGGGCTCAAAGTCTCGCGGGCGTGCGCCGAGCGCATGATTCCATGCGTGCTCGAGCTCGGCGGCAGCGATCCGGCGATCGTGCTCGAGGATGCGGACATCGCGCACGCCGTGAGCGGCATCGCCTGGGGCAGATTCAGCAACGCCGGCCAGACGTGCGTTGCGCCGAAGCGGGTGTTCGTGGTCGGCGAAGCACACGATGCTTTCGTCGCCAAGCTCGCCGAGGTGGTGAAGGCATTGAAGATGGGCGCGGGCTCCGCGCCGGGCACCGACGTCGGCCCGATGATCCGTCCGCAGCAGCGCGCCGTGCTCGAGGCGCAGCTCGAGGATGCGCTCGCGCACGGGGCATACATCGCCGCGCGCACACCCGTCGGCGGCGCTGACGGCGATGGATTCTTTGCCCCCGCGATTCTGACCGATGTCACGAACGACATGCGCGTGATGCGCGAGGAGACGTTTGGTCCGCTCCTTCCGGTCGTGCGCGTTCGTGACGCCGACGAGGCGGTGCAGATGGCCAACGCGACGCCCTATGGACTGAGCGCGAGCGTGTGGGGCCGCGACGTGCGTCGCGCACGCGCGGTGGCGGCGCGCCTCGCGTCGGGCTCGGTGACGATCAACGACTCGATCGTGCAGGCGGGCATCGCGGAGGCGCCGCACGGCGGCATCAAGCAGAGCGGCACCGGCCGCTCGCACGGCGAAGCGGGATTGCTCGAGTGCGTGCAGACGAAGACGCTCATCGTCGATCTACTACCCGGCCGTCGCGAGCCG
>JALZAE010000060.1 GCA_030948535.1 Gemmatimonadota bacterium
GCCTTATCCGGCAGAAAGCGGTCGGCGATGTAACGGTTGGAGAGCACCGCCGCCGCAACGAGCGCGCTGTCCTTGATCCGGACGCCGTGATGGACCTCGTAGCGCTCGCGCAGGCCGCGCAGGATCGAGATCGTGTCTTCCACCGTCGGCTGGTCGACAAATACGGTCTGGAAGCGCCTTTCAAGCGCCGCATCCTTCTCGATGTACTTGCGATACTCGTCCAGCGTGGTGGCGCCCACACAGTGCAGCTCGCCGCGCGCGAGCGCCGGTTTGAGCATGTTGCCGGCATCCATCGATCCCTCGGCCTTCCCCGCGCCGACGAGCGTGTGCAGCTCATCGATGAAGGTGATGAACTGGCCTTCGTTTTCGGTGATCTCCTTGAGCACAGCCTTGAGCCGCTCCTCGAACTCGCCGCGGAACTTGGCGCCGGCGATGAGCGCGCCGAGGTCGAGCGCAACGAGTCGCTTGTTCTTGAGACCCTCGGGCACGTCCCCATTCACGATGCGCTGCGCCAATCCTTCGACGATCGCCGTCTTGCCGACGCCCGGCTCGCCGATGAGCACCGGATTGTTCTTGGTCCGGCGCGACAGCACCTGCACGACGCGGCGAATTTCCTCGTCCCGGCCGATGACCGGATCGAGCTTCCCCTTGCGCGCCGCCTCGGTGAGATCACGCGTGAATTTCTGCAGCGCTTGATACTTTCCCTCCGGATCCTGGTCGGTGACGCGATGGGTACCGCGCACCGCCTGCAGCGCATCGAGCACGTCATCGCGCGTGACGCCGAGTCCCTGCAGAACGGCGTACGACTCCGTCGCCTTCACGCCGGTAAGCGCGAGCAGCAGATGCTCGGTCGACACGTATTCGTCGCCCAGCTCCTTCGCATCCTTTTCGGCTTGATCGAACACGCGATTGAGCTCGCGCGAGATCGTCGGGCCGGAGCCGCCGCTCTGCTTGGGATACCGCTCGATCTCGCGCAGCATCTTGTCACGCAGATCGGTGACGTTGACACCGAGCTTGTGCAGGATGGGCACGACGATTCCCTCCTCTTGGGCGAGAAGCCCGAGGAGGAGATGGCCGTCGTAGACGAGGGGATTGCCGAGGCGGCGTGCGTCGTTGATCGCCGCGTTCAACGCCTCGGACGCTTTGACGGTGAGGCGGTCTGGATTGATCATCGTCTTGCTTTCGCGGAAGGAAAGTGGGTGGCGTCGGTGATGCCGAGCGCACCCAGCGAGAGCATACCTAGTGCCGACGGCGTGCGCCACGCCGGCATGTTCGCGTCAGCGCGAAGGCTTCGTCTGCCGCACGGTGGCCGGGATTGTCTCGACCGTGCCCCTGGCATCGGTGACGAGGTCCGTCAACGCCTGCCGCGACAGCTCGGAGAGCGCGGTCACGATGGCAGGCATCGCGCCCTCGGGAACCTCGCGCTCGAGACGCTTCATGCCCCTCCACATTACCGAGTCGTCCGATGCGCGCACGAGCTTGGCCTCGATCGCCACGACCGCGAACACCTGCTTGCCGCGATCGGCTTCCTCGAACTGGCGCACGCTTCCACGCCAGATGTACGTGACGCCGCGGCGAGTGGCCGGCTCGAACACCGCGCGCTCGCTCGTGAGAGGCGCCGCGGCCAGCACGTCTTCCGTCTCGAGGCCGAGCATCTCGCCGAGCGGCAGCGCCCATTCGCGGTAGGGATACACGCCATAGCGCGTCTCGTCGATGCGATAGACGATGCCCCGCTCGCCGTAGATGCCCGGTGTGACGTACCGCTCGACGGCGAGTGATCCGGGCAGATGTCCGCGACTCGGTGCCGAATCCGTGCGCGCTGGTGCCGGGGCGAGGCGATACAGCTCCGGCGCGGGCACCGATCCGCCGAGGCAGCCGAATGTCGACGCACTCATCAACAGCGCCGAGATGCGCGTCACTCGGCTCACGGGCGAGGACCGACCGGCTTCGCCGGCGCCTGAGGCTGCTTCAAGAGACTCGACGGGTTCTTCTCCAATCGTTCGGAAAACCGCGCCAGATTTTCCGACGCGGCAGACAGATTCCGCATGATACCCTCGACGCGGTCGCCGCGCTCCAGTGCATCGCGAAGCTGCGCGACGACGACCTTCAGGTCGCGTAGGGCAGACATCGCTTCCTGCTGCGTTCCCGTGATCGCCGGACGCGCCGAATTGATCGCGGTGTCGGCGCTCGCGACCATCCGCTCCGTTCGGGCGAGGATGATGTTGAGCCGCATCGTCGTCGTGTCGAGCTGCGCGAGCACGTGCGATGTCCCCGTTTGCGCGGTGCCCACGAGCGTGTCGATGCGGGAGAAGGTGCGATTCAGACGGTCCCACGGCGCGCCACCGGTGAGCTTCTGCGCGCCGCTCATCAGCGAGTCGGCACGATCGAGAAAGAGCCCGAGCCGGCTCATCGCATCCGGGAAGGTCAGACTCTCCTGGCTCTGCACTTCGCTACCGGCGGGCAGCGGCAGCGCGGTCTCCTGCCCAGAGCTGAGATTCAAATACGGTTGCCCGAGCATGCCGAGCTGTGTGATGGTCGCCTTGGTGTCGACACGCATCGGCGTTTGGCGGCGCACGCGAAAGGTCACGCGGATGCGCGTGGCGTCGAGCGAGTCGAGCTCCATTCCCGTGATCGCCCCGACGAGCAGTCCGCCGTAGCGCACATCGTCACCCAGATTCAATCCGGGTACCGACCGGAAAACGGCATAGTACTGCGGCCCGCGCCGCAGCAGCGATGGGTATCGCGCGATGACCACCAGCGCAAAGAGGATGACCGCCGTCGCCCCCAGAAAAGCGAAGATGCCCGCGCGCGAATCGCCGTTTCTCATGCGGCCCCACGGCGGTCGAGCAACCGTCGCACGATCTCGTGTTGGCTCTCGCGCAGCGACTCGCCGTCGCCGCTCTCGATGATCGAGCCGCCGACCATCACGTGCACTTTCCCGGAGTGTCCAAACGCATAGCGCACATCGTGCGAGAAGATGACGATGCCGAAGCCACCCCACTGCTGCAGGTGCTGCAGCGTGTCGTCGAGCTCGGACGCCGCGTGGGAGTCGAGCCCCGATGTCGGCTCATCGAGCAGCAGCAAGGGCGGACGAAGCGCCAGCGCTCTCGCCAGCGCCACGCGCCGCTGCTCCGCCCGGTCGAGATCATCGGGCATCATCTCCACGCCAACGGAGACGCCGACGTCCTCGAGCAGCCAGTGCGCGAGCTCGCGGGCCTGCTTCGGCGATGCATCCGTGTGCTCCAGCAGCGGCAGCTCGACGTTCTCGAGCACGCTCAGCCGCCGCAGCAACGCCGCGCCCTGAAAGACGACGCCCGTGCGCGATCGCGCCCGCCGCAGCACCGCCTCGGTCTCGCCGCGCGCGTCGAGCGCATCGCCGTCGATGGTGATCCCTCCACGCTCGGCGCACTCGAGCCCGAGGATGTGGCGGAGCAGCATCGTCTTGCCGGCGTGAATCGGTCCGAGCACGACGGTGAGGCCGCCGCGCGGCGCATCGAGGCACACGTCGAACACCGCCGGTCGTCCGGCGGGCCCAGTCAAATGGCTGATCTCGAGAACGTGCTCACTCACAACAATTTCGGGATGAAGTAAAACACGGCATTCACCACAGTATCGGCCGCCAGGACCCCCAGAACGGAGAAGATCACCGCTCGCGTCGCCGCCTCGCTGATCGCCGTCACGCGACTCTCCACGTTCAATCCTTCGTCCGCCGCAATGAAGACGATCAAGAAGGCGAATACTACGCTCTTGAAGATTCCGATCGACATGTCGCGCAGGGTGAACGCCGCTCGAAACTGCTCAAAGAAGAAGCTCGTGCCGAAGCCGAGCACCACCTCCGAGCCGATCCATCCGCCTAGGGTGATCAAGCCGTCGGCGATGATCGTCAGGAACGGCAGCGCGAAAAAGAGCGCGGCGAGCTTCGGGGCGATGAGATACTTGACCGGATCGAGTCCCATCGCGCGGAGCGCATCGATCTCGGCGTTGGCGCGCATCGAGGCGAGCTCGCCGGCAATCGCCGAGGCGCTACGGGCGACGACGAGCAGCGCGACCGCCAGCGGGCCGAGCTCACGCGCGCCGAACCAGCCAACGGCGCTGATGCTGATGCTCTGCGCGCCGTACTGTGCGAGCTGCGCCGCGACCTGAAAGGTCGCGATGAGCCCCATGAGCACGGCCGAGCTCGCGACGAGCCTCAGCGCGCCTACGCCGAGACTCTCGAACTCGCGACGGACCCCGGTGCCCATGGCGGCGCGCCGCGAAACCGAGAGCCACGCGAACCAATAGAGGGTGGTGAGCGCGAGCTTGCGCCGGCTGATGAACCGTCCGTGCGCCATCGGCAACGCGCGATGCGGACCTGAGCCGCGCAGCTCGACGGCCTCCGTAGGAATCGTCATGCGCGCTTGACTGGTCGCGGCACGATGTCTAGCCTTGCCGGGCGATGCGACGATTCGTGAATGAAGGTCATGCCAGAGGTATCGTGCGAGCGGCCATCGGATTCGGGCTGGTGATGACGCTCGGACTCGGTGCGTGTAATTGGGGAAGCGGTGGCTCGTTGAGCGATGCCGTCTACATCTCGACCATGGCGGAGCTGCGCGTGGTCGAGGTGGACACCACGTTGACCCCTGCCGCCCGGGCTGCTGCGCGAACGGCGGTTTTGGCCAAGCATGGTGTGCGTCCGGACCAGCTGGAAGCTACCGCGCAAAACCTCGCCAAAGACGCCGACCATGCGATCGCCGTCTGGAAGGCGATCGACGTGAAGCTGACGCAACAACCGGCCCAGCCCAAGGCGGCGCGCCCTCCGCTTTGAGCCGCCCCCGCGGAGTGGGCGGCGGGAGCACTCCGCCGGCCAGTGAGATGAAGTGCGAAGCGCGTGAGCGCCAGCGCCGCCAGAGCCCGCACGCCGGAGCACAAAAAACAGCGCGGCGCTAGCATCGCTAGCGCCGCGCCATTTGCGGACTGTGACCTCGCCGACTGAGCGCGTCACTACTTCATGACCACCATCTTTTTCACGACCGTCTTTCCGTCGACTTCGAGCGCATATACGTACACGCCCGAAGCGACTTCGCGAGAGGTATTCAACAGATTTCCGTTCCAATACGCGCTGTAGTTGCCGCAGCGCAGACGGAGATTCTGCGTCGGCTGCCCAGCGGCGTCGCCACCCTGGAGGATCGGCGTCGCGACGACCTGTCGCAACACATTGTAGATCCGCAGCGTCACGACATAAGTCTTCCCTCCATCCGTGCAGGACGGCGCATCCCCGAGAGCAAACGGGATGGTCGTCGTCGGATTGAAGGGGTTCGGATAGTTCTGGCCCAGCTGAAAGCTCTGGGTACTCTGGATGCTACGTTGATCGCTCTTGGCCGGCGGTGGCGTTGCAACTTGTGCCCCCGCGAACTCCGGCATGATGGCGCCAAGGGCGAGCATCGCAACTAATGCTGCCCAGCGGTGCTTCATGTTGCCTTCTCCACACTGACAAAAAAGGGGGCTGTCGCGCGCTCCTGCTCTTGGTTGAACGTTGACTCCGACGCTCGCGAACATAGGGTCGGACAACCTGACTGTCAAGCGAACCGCATGCAGCTGTGGCGAGAATTTATGCACGTGATCGCCATCACACTCGACGTACCGCACTACCTAGTACTCGACCATTTACGCGACGTTCCGTCACGCCGTTGCGATCGCAGAACTCTAAGAATGGTATAAGGAACTTTCGCGTGCCACCCACGATCTCGCGAAGCTCCGCGGGACCGTATTCCGTGCCGGCCACCATCCCCACACGCAAGGCCGACACCATCACGTCCACAACCCCTCTGGCATACCATCGATCCTCCTCCACCTGTACGAGCTGACCGACTCGCTCGAGGTGTTTCAGCAGTGCCACGGTGTCAGCGCCGAACCGCTCCATCAATTCGCCGGCGGAGGGCGGCTCGCGCCCAGCCTCTTCGAT
>JALZAE010000064.1 GCA_030948535.1 Gemmatimonadota bacterium
AGGCCACGCTTCGGCGAGGGCCGCGCCCTCGTACCGGTGGCCGCTCTTATCAGGCAGCGAATCGTATTCGCGTTCAAAATGCCCGAGACGGATCGGCGTCGAGCACGACGAGATCCGAGATCTTGCCGGCTTGATGCTCCCCGGGTCCTTGCCGAACCTGATCCCCTCCGCGCCGGGATGGTCAAGGCGCGTAGCACGTCGTACGGCGTCATCCGGCCCGACGCCATCAGGCGCGCCGCGGCGGCGCGTCATTATTTGTACGGACAAGCGATTCACGCGAATGCGTACGCCGCCGCGTCGGACGGGTCTAAAGTAGAGCCTGCGACTGGCGGCGGCACCGACTCCGCCTTTTGGTTCTATGTGTCCGTGGCATGCCGGCTGGTTTCTTCGCAACGCGAGGCGCGTCCTTTGGTCAGCCGATCGGTCTGTCGCAACCCTCAGCAGCGGGAGCGATGAAGGCATCGCGTGGGGCATCACTCGTTTGGCTCGAACGGACGTGGCGTGACGGCAAGGCTGCCGATCAGCCGATCTACCAGCGAGTCGCCGGCGAGCTCACGGCGCGGATCGCGAGCGGCGCGTTCCCGGTCGGCACCTTTCTGGCGACGGAGATGGAGCTGTACGACGAGTACGACGTCAGCCGCTCCACCATTCGCGAGGCACTGCGCCAACTGCGCGATACCGGCCTGATCTCGCGACGGAGACGCATCGGCACCGAGGTCCTCGCGCGGACGCCGCCCGTGAACTCTCGCCAACCGATCAATTCGATTGCCGATCTGCTGCAGTACGCCGAGAACGCTGGTCGTGATTCTCTCGAACACGCGCATTCGCGCGGATGCGCGCCTGGCGAGCGCGCTCGAGTGCCGCAAAGGGCGCGCGTGGCTGCGCATCAAGAGTCTGCGCATCGTGGCGCGCAGCCCTCAGCCCATCTGCACGACGACGGCGTATGTGGACGCAACACTGCCGCACATCCGGGAGCACCTCGACACCATGACCGGTGTCCACGACGACGCATCCCGCCGATCGCTTTACGTACGTGACCAGTCTCGTACGCCAATAGCGCATCTGAACGCAGTGCCGCGCCCGGCGCCGCCATTGCCCGTCATCGGGGCCAGCCGTAAGTATCCGCGTTCTTTGTCCGTACAATTAGTTACGGTGCTGTGTCTCGGATGAGCATCGCATGAAATTGACGACGGCGGCGATCGCTACTTGCCGACGTCGATGGTGCTGTCCGCGTTGAACGTGACGCGGTATCCGCTCTGAGCCATGATCTCCTTGAGCGCGACATCCCACGGCTTGTTCTTGATTGCAATAGTCACTGTTCCGGAGACGTCCTTCGACGATCGGATCGTGCGGCCGGTAAACGTCGAGAAGGCCGCTATGACGGAGGCGATGGGCGCATCCTCATACGTCACCGTAATTCGCGGGAGACTATCGCGGCGCGTTGTAACCTGAATAGGCGCCGTCTCGCGCAGTGCACGCGGGCGGGGCGTCTCGGAGGCAGCAATCGTCGCCAGCGCAATGCAGGCCATCGGCGCAAGCGACACAAGCAGACGGTGGCGTGGTTTTTTGGTGGTCATCGCTCTGATTCTCCGTTCGAGAGTGGGTTTTCGTTCGACAAGCGCGGTGGTGAGAGGAAGCCGAGTGCTGCGGCGCGCGACGATCGCGAGCAATAGCGATCCATATTCGCCCGGACCCGCGCAGAACCGCAGCACTCGGCGGTCGCAATCGAGCTCGATCGCAAGGCGCAGGCGCCACACGATCGCCCAGAGCGGCGCGTTCCACGGGAGCGACACCAGCGCGACGGTTGCGACGAGGAGCAGCAGCTGATCGTGCGCCCGTACGTGCTCGGCCTCATGACGGAGTATCAACTCGCGCTGTCGGCGGTCGAGCAAAAGAATCCATAAAGGGATGACGATGCGGGGACTCAGCGCGCCGATCACTGCCGGACCGACATCGGGTGCGAGCAGCACGCGCACGCCGTCGAGCTCGATCTCAGACCACTGCGATGCTTGTCTGCGCAGCCGGACGTGTGCGCCGAGCACGAGGAGCATCAAGATCGCGGATGCGGCGCACCACGCCCAGGCGATGAGCATTGGGTCCAAACGTGATGCGACATCTGCGGCGCGCGACATTGTCGTCAATGACGGAGCGACCGCGCCAGGTGCGGGCGGCCTTCCCCGCGCGTGAGACGCGGGCCGTGCCGCGAGCCACGCCGGCGCGAGCGTCGCCGCTATCAGCACGGCGGCCCACACTCCTCGCGTCTTGCCCTGCCAGACGCTGACCAGCCGCTCGCCCGCAAGCGCGCCAACCGCCATCAGGGCGGTAAGCAACGTGGCATACCCCATCCAGGCGAGGAGCATCATCGCCTCGCGCGACGCGTGGCCAGCCGATCGTCGAGGAGTTTTCGCAGGCGTCGCAACTCCTCGTCGCTCAACTTTTGTTCGCTGACGAGTTGCGTCAGCAGGAGCTCGGAGGATCCGCCAAAGATCTTGTCGAGCACTCGTGCGAGCGCGCTTCCTCCTGCCGCATGCTGCGTCACCGCGGGCTGGAACCGGTGCGCCCGTCCCTCGGTGACGTGCGTCGCGTAGCCCTTTTCTTCCAGCGTGCGGAGCACAGTGAGGACTGTCGTATATGCGAAATCGCCGCCGAGTGCATCGCGCACTTCGGCGACGGTTGCGGAGCGGCGGTCCCAGAGCACGGCCATGACATCCAGCTCGCGCGGCGTGAAGGTGATCCGCATCCGTGACAGCTCCTGAGCTACTAAAGATCTAGTACAGATAGCGCAGGGCGCCCTCGTTGTCAACTAGTTTTTTAGTAGCTTAGGGCCGCGAAAGATCGTGCTGTTCCGGCAATTCGCTACGAACCGAAATGAAACACGAATTTCCTGGCGCAGTCCCTGAAATACCTGTCGGGATATCGATAAGGCCGCAGCGTACTACCAGAGCACTCTTGGCTTGAGAATAGACTGGGGTGGCGAAGAGGGCGGCACGGCGCTGCGGGCCGGATGCACCTCAAAAAAGGCCCGCGTCAGCGGGCCTTCCTGTTCGTACTCGGTGCCCAGTGCGATCGATTTCACCCGCACTCCGAAAACCCACACACGTGGCACTTCACGCACCCCTCCGCGTATTCCATCTGTGATCCGCAGTCGGGACACGTCCCCATGAACGCCTCGTTCCCGCCTGAAAACTCCAACGCCCCCTGCACCGACGACCCTGCACTAGATCCGCTCGCCGGAGTCTTCGAAACCGAGACCTGCTCCCGAGCCGGCATCCCCTGGCCACTGGATGTCGCCTCGCTGATGAGCTCCTGCTGCACCCCTTGCTTGTCTCTCCACCACTCTTCCAACGCTAGGCCGACAGCGTCCGGCACCGACAACACCTTGTGCGGTCCGAGCCCCACAGCGCGATCCGACGAAATCCCGCGCAGCTGCTTGTGCACCTGCGGCAGCGAGATCCCCGAGCGCAACGCCAGCGAGATCAACCGCCCCATCGCCTCAGCGTCAGCCGTCGCCGAGCCGCCCGCTTTGCCGAGCGTGACGAAGACTTCGAACGGCTGCCCGAGATCATCTTCCGAGATATGCACGAACATTGTGCCGAGCGGCGTCTCCTTTCGAATCGCCGTCGACCGAAGCTTGTCCGGCCGCGAGCGCTTCTGGCGACGCTGCAGATTCTCCGCCTCCGCCTCGAACAGCTGCTTCTTCACCCGATCGAGCTCCGCATTGAGCTCGGCGATCGTCCCGTGCAGCTCGCCGGCTTCACGCTTCTCGGCCACACCATCGCGCGATGCAGCCGCGCCCGCCGTGGCGCCCGTCGACAGCACTTGATTGTCGCGCGAGCCATCGCGGTACACGGTGACGCCCTTGGCTTTCAGCTCGTACGCCATCTCGTAGATCTTGCGCACGTCGTCCACGGTGGCCGTGTGCGAGAAGTTGGTCGTCTTCGAGATCGCGGAATCGCAGCGCTCCTGAAACGCCGCCTGCATCCGCATGTGCCACTCGGGCGCGATCTGGTTCGCGGTGACGAAGACCTGCTGCCACTTCTTCGGCACTTCATCGAAAGTGACGTGTCCCGAGCTGGCGATGCGTTCCATCAATTCGGCCGAGTACCATCCCTCGCGTTTCGCGATCGCGACGAAGTCCTCGTTCACATCCGGCATCATCACGCCGGCCTGATTGCGCATGAAGGCAACGGCGAACAGCGGCTCGAGTCCGCTCGAGCATCCGGCGATGATGGAGATCGTGCCGGTCGGTGCGACGGTGGTGACGTTGCAATTGCGCAGCAGCTGCATCGGACGGATGCGCTTGCCGTTCTCGTCGCGCGCGCACGTCTCGTCGGGACCCCAGATGGAGCGCGCCCACTCGGGGAACGGCCCGCGGTCCGCGGCGAGGCGCTGCGATTCCTTCTTCGACTCGACGTCGAGGAACTCCATCACCTTGCGGCCCATCTCCACGCCTTCCACGGAATCGTAGGAGATGCCCATGCGAATCAGCATGTCGGCGAAGCCCATGATGCCGAGTCCGATGCGACGGATGCGCTTGCTCAGCGTGTCGATCGCCGCGAGCGGATACTTGTTGACGTCGATGATGTTGTCGAGGAAATGCGTCGACAGATAAATGTCGTGACGGAGCGCCTCCCAATCCATCTTTCCGTCTTTGACGTAGTAGCCGAGGTTGATCGAGCCCAGGTTGCAGACATCGTACGGCAGAAGCGGCTGCTCGCCGCACGGATTGGTCGCCTCGTACGCGCCCAGGTGCGGCACCGGGTTGTAGCGATTGGCTTCGTCGACGAAGAAGCAGCCAGGCTCACCCGTGCGCCACGCGCCCATGATCATCGTGTCCCACACGATGCGGGCGTCGATCTGGCCCGTCACCTTGCCCGTGCCCGGATCGATGAGATCATACGTCGAGCCCGACTTCACCGCTTCCATGAACTTCGTCGTCACGGCGACGGAAATGTTGAAGTTCACGATCTTGGTGATGTCTTCCTTGCACGTGATGAAATCCATGATGTCGGGATGATCGACGCGCAGGATGCCCATGTTGGCGCCCCGGCGCGTGCCTCCCTGCTTCACCGCATCCGTGCTCGCGTCGTACAACTGCATGAAGCTCACGGGCCCGCTGGCAACGCCGGTCGTCGAGCGCACCATGCTTCCCCTCGGACGCAGCCGCGAAAAGGAAAAGCCCGTTCCGCCGCCGCTCTGATGGATGAGCGCCATCGAGGTGAGCGTGTCGTAGATGCCGTTGCGTCCATTCGCCAGCGCATCTTCCACCGGGAGCACGAAGCACGCGCTGAGCTGGCCAAGCGGGCGGCCGGCGTTCATGAGCGTCGGCGAGTTGGGCTCGAAGCGGCGCTCGACCATCAACCGATAAAACTCCTCGGCCACTGTCTCCACGGCCCCTTCGCTCGCGCCGTAGCGCCGATCCGCCTCCGCCACCACCGTCGCCACGCGCCAGAAGAGTTGCTCAGGAGTCTCCGTCGGCCTGCCCGTCTCATCCTTGATGAGATATCGCTTCTCGAGGACGGTCCGCGCGTTCTTGCTGAGGTCGGCGGGCGCGGTGGGCGGCACGGCGGAATTGGGCATTCGACTGGACTCCTTACTGAGATGGAACGCGGATCATACGACGCATGTTCTACGCGCCAAGCGCGGCGCCGTGACCGGGGAATTCTATGTGGCGAGGTGTCGGTGAGGTCGGACGAAATGCGGGCAGTTCAGGAGCGGGCAGGCAGCTTACCCGCGCTCGTGTGTCCGCGCAAGTGGCCATGTAAGTGCTTTTATTGCAATGATATATGATATCAACATCACAATTAAAGCTTTTCCACTTGCAACACGATTGTTACCCACATCACCCCTCAATCTAATCACTTTTTCGGCCCGTGACAGCACCGAGACATTAGCTCTAATTTAATGTCAACCCGCCCCACCGCATGCGGTTATGGGCTAAGAGCCGTCGCGGTTCTGTACAGCGTTCCCCGCCTATCGGGTGTCGCTGGCGGCTTGGTGCGCTCTCGTTTCTTGCTCGCCTACACGATCCTTGGTGTGCTTTGGCGGGCATCGCCACGAAGGGGTGGGCTAATCAGAATGATCGATCCGATCACCCCTGATCGGCAACTTTTGATGTTTTTTTGGCAAACAACGAAAAGCAAAGGTGTTGTTTCGTCAAAAAGATTTTGGGAGACGGATCGGTTCTGATCGGACCGATCACTCTGACCCGCACATCCCCTTCGTCGGCGATGCAGCCGGCGCGTGATGATCAAGGCGTACGCCGTGACGAAACCGAGTGACGACGCGCGAACAGCAGCGTGCTCAGCACATGCGACTCGAAGACCCGGGCACTCCTTGCCCTCGATGTCAGACCGCGATACCGAGTGCGCAGAATTTTTGTGGGTCGTGCGGGAAGCGGCGGCCAGGTGCGCCGCGACCGGCGATGTCGGCGTCGCATCGCATCGCGTTGGCGGCGCTCGTCTCGACTGGGCTCTCCGGGCTCGCCGTCACACTCGTGTTCACGGGACACTTGAACTTTGCCAGCGCCAGCCCCGCACCGCGTGACCGCGATGATGTCGCGCTGCTCAAATCGGATCTCAAACGGCTGCGCAATCAGCAGCGCGGATATCATCAGCGCAACGGCACCTTCACCGTCGACTTTTTGCAGCTCGATGAATTCACCTTTTCGCCGGGCGTGCGCCTCATCAATGGATTCGCGGCGAGTCCGCACGGGTGGAGCATCGAGATCAAGAACATGATCACGGGCGCGACGTGCACCTTCACCGAAGACGTGACCGCCATGAGCGGCGGACGCAGCATCGAGCCGACGTGCACGCTGGCGACGATTCAGGACGCGAGTAGCTAGCGTTTGCGCTGTGGCGCGGCGCGCGCGTTTGGGTCCATCGCGCACGGACCGGCGCGGGCGCCCGGCTCCGGCGGCGCGGGCGCTTACACGCTGCGAGCCG
>JALZAE010000091.1 GCA_030948535.1 Gemmatimonadota bacterium
TACGATTTCATCGACGTACTCGAAGCGGAAGGCGCGTCGTGGTCGGCGCAGCCGGTGTCGCGATGAGCACGCCTGTCGTCGCGATCGTCGGCCGGCCAAACGTCGGGAAGTCCGCGCTCTTCAACCGCCTCGCCGGCGGCGACTCCGCCATCGTGAGCGAGGAAGCGGGCACCACGCGCGACCGGCACTTCGCGCGCGCCGAGTGGGCGGGTCGCAACTTCTGGCTCGTGGACACGGGCGGGCTCACGGACGATCCCAGCATTCCAATGGACGTTGAGATTCGACGGCAGGTCGTGCAGGCGATCGCCGAAGCCGACCTCATGCTGCTTGTCGTCGATGCGAAGGCGGGTCTGCACCCGAGCGACTCGCGTGTCGTCGATCTGCTCCGCGATTCCGGCAAGCCGTGGCTTCTCGTCGCCAACAAAGTCGACGACCCGCGCATGACGGACTACTACGAGTTCTACTCGCTGGGCGCGGGCGATCCGCTGCCGGTGTCGGCGATCAATGGGAAGATGTCGGGCGATCTGCTCGATGAGCTGGTGAAGCGCTTCCCCGAGCGCGAAGAAGAAGTGGCGACGGCGCTCAAGGTCGCCGTCATCGGCCGCCCGAACGTCGGCAAGTCATCCTTCGTCAATCGGCTGCTCGGCGAAAATCGGTTGGTGGTCGACGACAATGCCAGTACCACGCGCGACGCCATCGACACGCCAATGAATTACCATGGCCGAGAGTTCATCTTCATCGACACCGCGGGCCTGCGGCGGCAATCGAAGATCGATGATGGCATCGAGTTCTATTCTTCTCTTCGCACTCGCCGCGCGATCGAGCGCGCCGACATTTGCGTGCTGATGATCGATGCGACATCCGGCATCGAGAACCAGGATCTCAAGATCGCGGCGCTAGCCTGGGAGCAGGGGCGCAGTCTGATTCTCGTCATGAACAAATGGGATTTGAAGGAAAAGGAGAACAACACCGCGGCGAAGATTCACGAGGAAGCCGGAGAAAAAGCGCCATTCCTCAAGTGGGTGCCCTTCCTGTTCACGTCGGCCCTTACCGGCCAGCGCGTCAACAAGATCATGGACACGCTCATCGAAGTCGAAGCGGAGCGCCTGAAACGGATCACGACGTCGCAGGTGAACGACGTACTGCAGGAGCTCCTCGCGCGGCGGCAGCCGCCGCAGGCGGCGGGACGCGACGTTCGCCTCAACTACGCGACGCAGGTCGAGGTGAATCCACCGGCCATCGCCATCTTCGGGAACAATCCGGATCTCGTCCAAGAGCACTACGTGCGCTATCTGCACAACGGCTTTCGAGCCGCATGGGGTTTTCTCGGGAGTCCGCTCAGGATCATCCTCAAGCGCAAGGCGGCTTGAGTGCAGCCGGTAGTCGGCGCGGTACTGGCGTACCTCCTCGGCTCAATTCCTTCGGCGTATCTCGCCGGCAAATGGATTCGCGGTATCGATCTCCGCGAGCACGGATCCGGCAATCTCGGCGCGACGAATGCGCTCCGGGTGCTCGGCGCGACAATCGGCGTGCCGGTGCTGCTGATCGACATCATCAAGGGCGCGGTTCCCGTCGCCTTGTTCGCGCGGTGGTTCGACGTCGGGCCGTCGGCGATCGAGCCGGAGTGGTACGCGATCATCTGCGGCGTCTGCGCGATTCTCGGTCATGTCCGTCCGATCTTCCTGCTCTGGAAGGGCGGCGGGAAGGGAGTGGCGACGGCGGCCGGCGTGTTTCTGGGACTCACACTTGTTCCAACGCTCGTGTCGATCGCCGTGTTCTTCGGCGTCGTCCTCCTGTCGGGCTACGTCTCCCTGGGCTCGCTCACCGCGTCGGTCGTGTTGCCGATCGGCGTCGCGATCCAGTACGGCGCGCGGTCGCCTCGCTTCTGGCTGAGCGTGCTCGTGGCGGTGTTCGTCTTCTGGACCCATCGCGCGAACATTGATCGATTGCGCAGTGGCGAGGAGCACCGGTTCGGCCGCACCAAGAAAAGCGATGAACGGGGTGGAGAGCGCCGGACCGTCAAGCGCGACCAGGATGAGGGCGCGCCGCAATGACGCATTGCGCGGTCGTCGGAGGCGGCGCGTGGGGAACCGCCCTGGCCCAGGTACTCGCCGCCCACGGGAGCGATGTGCGACTCTGGGCGCACGAAGCCGACGTTGTCGACAGCATCAACGGCGCCCGCGAGAACGTTCGCTTTCTTCCTGGCACGCATCTCTCCCGTCGAATCGAGGCGACGAATGACATGGCTCGCGCGGTGGGTGGGGCGTGGCTCGTCCTCTACGTCGCGCCATCGCACGTGCTGCGTCGCGTGGCCGCGCAGGGCGCGTCGTCGGTCGGCGCCGGCGCGGTCATCGTCGTCGCCACCAAAGGGATCGAGCAGCGCACGCTCGCGATCATGTCGCGTGTGATCGAGGAGGAATTGCCCGGACGCGATGTGGTCGCGCTCTCCGGGCCGAGCTTCGCCGCCGAGGTCGCCGCGGGGCAACCGACGGCCGTCGTCGCCGCCGCGAAAAGTGCCGAGGCGGCGGACCGCGTGCAGCAGGCGTTCAGCAGCGGTGCCTTTCGCGTGTACACGCACGACGACGTCGTCGGTGTCGAGTTGGGTGGCGCGCTCAAGAATGTCATCGCTGTGGCGACGGGGATCGCCGAGGGACTCGGGCTCGGACACAATCCACGCGCCGCGCTCATCACGCGCGGACTGGCGGAGATCACACGCCTCGGCGTGCAGCTCGGCGCGTCGCCGCTCACCTTCGCCGGTCTCGCCGGCATCGGCGACTTAGTCCTGACCTGTACCGGTGCGCTGAGCCGTAACCGTGCCGTGGGCATCGAGGTCGGCAAAGGCCGATCACTCGAGGATGTGTTGCGCGACCGCGAGACGGTCGCCGAGGGAGTGACGACGACGGTGAGCGCCTACGCGCTCGCCGAACGCGAGGGGGTCGAGATGCCAATCGTCCGGGCCGTGCACCGAACGCTGTTCGAGGGACATCCCGCGCGCGCCGCCATCACCGAGTTGATGACGCGCGAGCTCAGGCCGGAGCAAGACCAATGACGGAACAGGATCCAGTCCAGGAATTCTTTTCCATCGGCGAAGTGTGCGAGCTCACCGACCTCAAGCCGCACGTGCTTCGCTACTGGGAGAGCCAATTTCGCTTTCTCAATCCCGCGAAGAATCGCTCGGGCAACCGGGTGTACCAGCGGCGTGAGGTCGAGCTGATCGACCTGGTGAAGCACCTGCTCTATGTCGACAAGTACACGATCGAGGGCGCGCGGCAGAAGGTCGACGAGCACCGCAAGAAGGGCGAGCTGCGCACCGCGTCCCGTGCAGCGCTCGAGCTGCAGACCATCGAATCGCTCGAGCGCGAGCTGCGCGAGGTCGTGGCGATTCTGCAGGGGAGCCCGCGCCCCGCGTGACCGACGCGCCCCTTGTCGCCTGCGTGATTCCAGCACTCGATGCCGGCCGCACGCTCGCGGGCATCGTCGCGGGCGTTCGCGCCGCGGTGCCGCTCGCACTGGTGATCGTGGTCGATGACGGCTCGACGGACGATAGCGCGCCGACAGCCGCGCGCTGTACCGATCACGTGATTCGCTTCGCATCGAACAAAGGAAAGGGCGCCGCGCTGCGCGCCGGATTTGCCCACGCCTTGGCCGCGGGCGCGGATCGCATCCTCACCATCGACGCCGACGGCCAGCACGAGCCGCAATTCGCGCCGGCACTCCTCACCGCGCTCGACGACGCGGACATCGCGATCGGGTCGCGCGCGCGGGATGCTCGCATGCCCGTTCGTCGTCGCATCACCAATGGTTTGGCGAGTCGCGCGGTCAGCGCTATCCTGCGGGCGCCGATGCCCGACACGCAATCAGGCTTTCGCGCGTTTCGTCGCATCGTGCTGGAGCAAGTCGACGCGCCGGGCGACCGGTTCGAATACGAGACCGCGCTGCTCATCCGCGCGGCACGCCGCGGATTTCGCATCGCCGCCGTCCCCGTCTCGACCGTGTACGGCGCGCCGAGCCACTTTCACGGTGTGCGCGACACCGCGCGGGTCATCAGGACGATTTGGCGTCACCGCGCCGGAGCGCTATAGACATGCGCCTTCTCTGTACGAACGACGATGGCATCCTCGCGCACGGCCTCGAGTGTCTGGTGCGCGCTGCGCAGCCACTCGGCGAAGTGACCGTCGTCGCGCCCGATCGCGAGCAGAGCGCGACGAGCCATTCGCTCACGCTGCATCATCCGATTCGGCCGGTGAAGCGCGGCGAGAACCGCTTTCAGGTCGACGGCACGCCGACGGATTGCGTGATGGTGGCAGTGGAGGCGTTGATGCCCGAGCGTCCGGACTTCGTGCTCAGCGGCATCAACCACGGACAGAATATGGGCGAGGACGTGCTGTACTCCGGCACCGTCGCAGCCGCGATGGAGGGACTCTCGTTAGGCATCCCCGGGATCGCCGTGTCGTTCGCCGGCGGCGACCTGCGCGCCGATCCCGAGATGCTCACAGCGCAGGTGGAGGTGCTGTCGAAAATTCTTCGGCACCTCGTCGAGCTGCCCAATCTGCCGCGCGATACGCTGTTCAATGTCAACCTGCCTCCGCTCCCCGGCTCCGACATCAAGGGGGTGCGTCTGACCACGCTCGGCCGGCGCGTCTACTCGGACTCGCTCGCCAAGATGAAAGACCCGTGGGGGCGAGAGATTTTCTGGATCGGCGGAGGATCCGCCTCGTGGTCGGGTCGCGAGGATTCGGACTTCCGCGCCGTGCGCGACGGTTACGTCTCCATCACGCCACTGCATCTCGATCTGACCAATTACGCATTGCTCGAGTCGGCGAAGTCCTGGTGGACCGAGCCGTGACGGTAGCGCTCGCGCAATTCGGCGGCGCCCGACGCCGGCTCGTCGAAGCACTGCGCGAGCGCGGCATCCGCGATCTCGCCGTGCTGCACGCCTTCGATCAAACGCCCCGTCACCTCTTCGTGCCGACGGGCATGCATCATCGCGCGTACGAGGACAGCGCGCTGCCGATCGGCAACGGGCAGACCATTTCGCAGCCGTCGACCCATGCGCAGTATCTCGAGCTTCTCAAGTTGACGGGACGCGAGCGCGTGCTCGAGATCGGCACCGGCTCCGGCTATCAGACGGCGCTGCTGTCGAATCTCGCGGGCCAGGTCTTCTCGATCGAACGGGTCGGGGCGCTGCTCGACCGCGCGCAGGAGGCCATTCGTGCCGCGGGATGCCGCAACGTGTCGCTGCTTTCGGGTGATGGCACGTTGGGCTGGCGGGAGTATGCGCCATACGACGCCATCCTGGTCACAGCGGGCGCGCCCGACGTGCCGCCCCCCCTGGTAGAGCAGCTCGCCGAAGGCGGACGCATCCTCATTCCGCTCGGGGAGCGGGAAGACCAGATGCTGACGCTGATTACCAAGCGGGGCGACCAGTTGGAGCGCCGTGACATAGCCCGAGCCCGGTTCGTCCCGCTCATAGGTACCCACGGCTGGAGCGCGTAGCCGGGGGCGACAGGCCGCGTCGCAACTTCGCCCTGGCCGATCGTGCTGCACATCACAATATTGGCTTCCCCTTGTTGGTTGGAGATTGGATGGATCGCTCTGAGTCTTCGAAGCCACCGCGCCGCAGCGGAGCAGTGCCCCCATTCGTGCCACGCCGCACGCCGACGCCTCTTTCCTCTCCGGCGATTCCGCGACGGAACGCGGCGCCTTTCGCGCCGCCCGCGTCGTCCAACGGCGATCGATATGAATCGACGTCGGACGCCGTCGCGACCGAGACGGCGCCGGTGATGCACTCGGCGCTCTCGAATCCCGTCGAGGTGATTCCCGATGCGGCGCTCGCCACCGATGACTCGCTCACCTCTCGCGTCGGTGAAGCCGGCAGCGATCTCGGCATCGAGGTTCTGGATTCGCTGCAAGACTTGCAGCTTGCGGCCGCGCCTGAGCAGGGGGACGATGCGATGGAGCGCGCCGGCGATCACGGCATCGCGACCGATGCTGGCGCAGGCACTGGAGAGATCGATCGTGATCTCGCGTCCGAGATGGCATCGCCTGACATGACGGATACCAGGACGGCGGCACCTGGAATGGAAGCGACCGATCAGCAGGCAGACGTCGTCACCGCGGAACAGCCCGTGGCGCTTTCATGGGACAGCGAAGAGCACGTTGCGCCGTCGGTGTTCGAGTTCGATTCATACACCGCGTTCGCCAGCGTCGATGTCGCAACCACGACGACGGACGAGGAGCTCGAGGAAGAATCGAGTGAAGTAACCGAGCCCGCGATCGCGGAAGCGATCACCGAGGAAATGTTCGCCACCGACACGCACGAGCCCAGCGACGACTCTTCGCAGCCGATTTCCAACGATACCGAGCACGAGATCGAGCACGAGGTTGCGGCTGCCGTGTTGCACGAGCAGACAGCCGACGACATCCGCGACGAAGAGGAATCCAAGGCGCATCTCACGACGGGCAATCCGAGCGACGGGACGCTCGAGGCGTTGAAACAAGTCGAGCCGTGGGCGATGACGACGCAGGCTACGGAAGCGCCGACCGCGGAGATCCTGCTGGCGGAATCGCTCGAGCGCATCGCGGCGCGCATCCGTCGTGGCGAGCTCAGCGTCCCGGCGGGAATGCATCCGGAGACGGAGCAGGCAGCGCTGACCGTCGCGCTACTTGCGCTGCAACTGTCGTCGGGTCGCTGATCGACTGTCGTGGCGGCCGTTCGGCTGGAGGTTGTCGGAGTAGTGCAGGGCGTCGGCTTTCGCTGGTTCGCGCGCGCGACGGCGCGGCGCCTCGGCTTGGCGGGTTGGGTGAAGAACCGAGCGGACGGCACGGTGGAGATTGCCGCCGAAGGCGATGAAGGATCGCTGGCTCAGCTCTCGGCTGCGGTCCGCGAAGGGCCACCGGGCTCGCGCGTGACCGACGTCCGCACGCTCGATGCGAGCGGGTTACGGGATCTGCCGCGCCCATTCGCCGTCGAGCGTGGGTGAGATCCGTGCCGTCGGCCATGCGTGGATCTGAGCTCGAGCGCCTTCTGCGCGCTGCCGTGCGCGATGTGCCGGACTTCCCGAAGCCCGGCATCATCTTCAAGGACATCACGCCCGTGCTGTCGGACTGCGCGCTCTTCGCCGCCAGCGTCCACGCGATGGCCTCGGCATTTGCCGAGGCAGCGATCACGCACGTCGTGGGTATCGAGAGCCGCGGCTTCATCCTTGGCGCGCCAATCGCGCTCGAGCTACATGCGGCGTTCGTGCCCGTGAGGAAAGTGGGGAAGCTCCCGGCGGTGACGGAGCGTGAGGAGTACGCGCTCGAGTATGGCTCTGCCGCGCTCGAGATTCACAGCGATGCGCTAGGCGCCGGTGCGCACGTGCTGGTCGTGGACGATGTCCTGGCGACTGGCGGGACGGCGCGCGCCGCGTGCACGCTAGTGGAGCGATTGAGCGGCGTCGTGATCGGCTGCACCTTTCTGATCGAGCTGGGATGTCTAGGCGGCGGCACCGCGATCACTCCACGACGATGGAATGCTCTGATCACCTATTAAGCGCCCTGTTACCGCCAGTTATGTCACTATATATGTCAAATTTTCAGGTATGCCTAGCACAATAAGTAGCAGACTCGGCATCGGCGGAGTCATGCGGTTCCACCCCGGCTCCGTTATACTTCTGCGTTCCGCTCGAATCGCCCCTGTAGCTCAGGTGGATAGAGCAGCGGTTTCCTAAACCGTTGGCCGGGTGTTCGAGTCACCCCAGGGGCATTGACGCGGTGCACGGCCGCGTCATCCATTACAACCAGAGTATCGATGACCCGAACAGGTG
>JALZAE010000093.1 GCA_030948535.1 Gemmatimonadota bacterium
CGCACAGCAAGGCGCCGCTGACGCCGTTGGTGAGCATCACGAAGCCTTCGCCGTGCGTCACGAACGCCGACATCTGCGCCACGAATCCTTCGTCGCGGCCGCCATGGCTGAAGGTCGCCGAATCGCCTGCGCCGCCGAGCTGGACGCCGAGCCCCCAGCTGCCGAACCGCTTGGTGAGCATCTGCTTCGCCACCGACGGCGAGAGCACGCGCGATGATGTACCCGCGTACTCGCGCTGGCGCGAGATCGGACGGCGTCGTCCAGAGGCCGCCCGCCGCTATCTCGGGATAGGTGTGCTATTTCCCGCGGACGGGCGTGCCGAGCTACTCGACTCCGGTGGCCGCGAAGCGCGCGTGCCATGGCGTGTAAACGGAACTCGAATTTCTGGAGCACGCTCTTGCGCCATCAGATAGTCTAAATTAGACTAGATGCCGTCAGCCACTGGAATTGACATGCCCAGCGTCGGCTCGATCGCATCCGCCGCCACGGCCGCCCTCGTTCCCGTGCTCCCTCCGCCATCCTTGCGCAACCCTCAACTCAAAACACACCAATGACGATTCCAGCCTATTCGTTGCACGCACTTGCCCCCGTGCTCATCGTCGACGCCGTCGAGCCGTCCATTGCCTTCTGGACCGACCGCTTGGGATTCATCAAGGAAAACGAAGTCACCGGGCCCGACGGCACGCTGATATTCGCCAGCGTCAAGAAGGACGGCGTCGAGATCATGTATCAGACCCGCGCCAGCGTGATAGCGGACAATCCGGCGAGCGAAGCGGAGTTGAACGGGAAGAGCGTCGCCCTCTTCATTACGGTGCCAGCGATGACCGATCTGGATACGATCGAGCGCCAGACCGCGACTGCGCCGGTCGTCAAGTCGCGTCACGATACCTTCTATGGAACGACGGAGTTCTACATCCGCGAGCCCGGGGGAAACGTTGTCGGGTTCGCCGCCAAGAAGTAGACGCCCCGACCACCCGAGATGAGTTCTCGAACATCGCTGACGCTCGCTGACATGGTCGTGCTGAGCATGCTCGCCGAGCGAGCCCAGCACGGCTATGAGTTGTGGTCCGAGCTCGAGCGGCGGGAGGTACAGGAGTGGGCGTCCATCTCGAAGCCGCAGATTTACTATTCGCTCAAGAAGCTCGAAGCGGCCAAACACGTTGCGCTGGCCGCCGACGGCGATCCCGCGCTCGGGCCCGATCGCCGCATGTTTCGCCCCACGAGCTCAGGGCGTCGCGCGCTCGCAGACGCCCTCGCGCGCGCCGAATGGGCGACGCAGGAGATTCCGTCGCCGTTCGTCACCTGGATGGTGTTGTCGTGGCAGGCGCGCCCGCGCGACTTTACGGCACAGGTCGAACGGCGACGACGTTTTCTCCTGGAGAAGCTCGGCTTCGAGCGGGCGGCCCTGGAGTCGATCATCGATGAGACGTCGGCCAGCTCCGACGCCGCGATGATCGTTCGGCTCACCATTCGCAAGCAGGAGGTCGAGCTGGCGTGGCTCGACGAGGTCAGGGCGCGACAACGGCCAGGGTGACCGCGACGGTACTCGTTAACGCCACTCCAAACCGCAAAGGGTTCTGTTGGCACGTCTTGCACTTCAGAACCGGAGCGGTCGCGTTTCTTGGAGCTCCCATCGGCTGCCGCAGGTCACTCAGTTCGTCGGATAGCGTGTGGCAGCCCTCGGGAGTGGCGGGGACAATGCGACAGGCCTCGATTCCGCTGGAGCTTCGCCACCGGCCGCTTGGAATGTTACCCTGTGCGATCCACTTTCTGTCAAACCGCCCGCTCCCCAGCCACGACGCGCAACACGCGTGTCGTCGGTCGAGGTTCAATACTCGGGCGGCAGTCGGCGGGCGCCTCGAACGGGAGAAGCATGCGTAAGCTCACGCGCGCCGCAGTCGTATGGCTCCTGCCAATTCTCGCTTGGACGGGATGCGACAGAAGCTCGCGCCCCGTGGCCGGCGACTTCCGCTTGCGCCAGCTCACCACCGCCGCCGCCGGAGGCGGAACACGTATCACGTACGAACTCTGGAATACGGCCCGACCAGAAAACGAAGTGGCGTGGTCTGGCGAGGTTCTTCGCCTCGGCTGGGACGCGCGCTATATCGTTGTTCTCCGCGCAGCACCTCCGACGCCGTACGGAGTGAAGGCGGGATGGGTGGTGATCGACGTTGCTGGAAGCACGCAGTCGCCCGTGCTGACCGAGGCGGAACTGCGACAGCAGCCCAACGGCGCGAATATTACGAGCTATCGTGCCGACTCGGCGTGGACGAAGCTGTAGCTTCAACTCGAGACGGACCAACTCGACCGAGATCGCGCCGGCCTACGCATAGGTGGGGCAGTCTCTCCAAAGCGGCAGCGAACGTGAGCTTAGAGCGCCAATTCAATCCGCACCGGCAGGTATTCGATGCCGTGTGGGAGTATGAGGGCGTCATGGCCGCGCCCTCGCAAAGTGCGGGTCGACGTGGCCCCGTTCCTTTGCATTCCGCGGGAGTAATGTATAGATTTTTCAAAATACTATATATCTTCTCCGCGACACGTATAAAATGACCGCGATTCTATCACTGGCGAACCTCGACGCCACGCGCTTTGAGACACCGTCAATCCTAAAGGGCCTGGCGGCAGCAAGCCGCCAGCTTGCTGAGCTCAAGGGGGTGTCCACCTCCATCCCGTATCCGGGCATACTCATCAATGCCCTCGGCATGCAGGAAGCCAAGGACAGCTCGGCGATCGAGAACATTGTCACGACGCATGATGAGCTCTTCCGTGATGCCGCCTTCCCGGACGAAGGCGGGAGCGCGTCGGCAAAGGAGGTGCTGCGCTACCGACAGGCGTTGAGGGTGGGCTTCGATGCGGTGCGTGCGAGCGGTCTGCTGACCATCAACCACATCCTTCAGATCCAGCGGGAGCTCGAGAGGAACGAGGCAGGATTCCGGAAGGTGCCAGGCACGGTACTCAAGGACAGCGTTGGCCGAACGGTGTACACGCCGCCCGATCCGGACGTGGTACCCGGGCTCATGTCGGACCTCGAGCGCTACATCAACGCGCCGGCGACGGCAGATCTCGATCCGCTAATCAGGATGGCGCTCATCCATCACCAGTTCGAAAGCATTCACCCATTCTACGACGGCAACGGTCGCACGGGGCGCATCATCAACGTGCTCTACCTACTGACGCAGGGACTACTCGACATCCCCATCCTCTACATGAGCCGTTATATCGTGCGCACCAAATCCGACTACTATCGGCTGCTTCAGACGGTGCGCGAGGAGAACGCGTGGGAGGCATGGGCGACGTACATGCTTAGGGCCGTGGAGGCGAGCGCCCGTGACGGCGTCGCGATGGTAACGGGGATCAAGCGCGTGCTGCTGGAGTCAAAGCATCGCATCCGCAGCGAGCATCGGAAAATCTACAGCCAGGACCTGATCAACAGCCTGTTCACGCATCCGTACACGAAGATCCAATTTATCGAGCGCGATCTGGACGTCAGTCGCATCACCGCGACGAAGTATCTCAACGCGCTGGCGGCGGGCGGCATCCTCGTGAAGCGCAAAGTTGGACGCGGGTACTACTACATCAATGAGCCCCTGACTGCGATCCTGACAGCGGATTCCATGTCATCGTGAGCCCGAACTTTAAGACGGGCAATCACTTAGCTGCCAGTGGTTGGCTTTCGGGCTGGCGTCCCGCCGGCCGCCAAGCCCAGCTCAGCGCTCCCGCGGACGCGCGGAGCGCCCCGCCGGCTTCTCCCTGGCCGGCTTCGGCCCGCCCGGCTGCCGTTGCCCGGCACCTCGCCGCGCAGGGCGCGAGCGTCGTGCTGGGTGCGCGACGCGTCGAGCGACTCGAGGCGCCGGCCAGGGAGATCACGGCCGCGGCAGGAAAGGCGCGTTGCGGAGACAGACGTTACGAACCGAGGGCAAGTACAGCGGCTCGTGGACGCGGCCGTCGAGGCCTACGGCCGGATCGACGTGCTCATCAACAATGCCGGCATCTTGCCGCTCTCGCCGCTGGAGCGGCTGAAGGTCGACGAGTGAGATCGGATGATCGACGTCAACCTCAAGGGCGTGCTCTACGGCATCGCCGCGGCGCTCCCGCACATGAAGGCGCAGCGGTCGGGGCACATCATCAACCTCTCGTCGGTCGCCGGCCACAAGCTGTTCGGCGGCTCCGCCGTCTATTCGGCGACGAAGTTCGGCGTGCGCGCCCTGTCCGAGGGGCTGCGAATGGAAGTGACGCCGTACAACATCCGCACGACGATCCTCTCGCCCGGTGCGGTCAAGACAGAGCTGCTCGACCACATCAGCGAGGCGGACGTCCAGCAGGCGAACCGGGACTTCGTCGGACAGGTGGGGGTGCCGGCCGACTCCTTCGCGCGGGTCGTCGCCTTCGCGATCAGCCAGCCGGAGGAGCTGGACATCAACGAGGTCCTGTTCCGCGCCACGAGCCAGGAACTCTAGGACGTGTTGTGAACCGAGGTGGCATGATCATGAGCCGACTGCAGGCTGCGACCTCGGCCTTGCCAGGCGGCCGTGACCACGGAGCCGCACCGCCATCCGCGAGACCGGAGGAATCACGCATGTGGATGACCGTCGGCGAGCGTCGGTTCGCCATCGCCCTGACCGACAACGCAGCCGCTCGTGCGTTCGCGGCGCAACTGTCGCTGACGCTGGACATGAGCGAGCTCAATGGCAATGAGAAGCATGCCGATCTGCGAGCAGAGTTGCCCGCGGACGCGAGCCCGCCCGGGACGATCCGCAACGGCGATCTGATGCTGTACGGCACGAACACCGTGGTCGTGTTCTACGAGACGTTCGACTCGTCGTATGAGTACACTCTCCTGGGTCGCGTGGACGGCGCTGCCGACCTGCCCCGGGCGCTCGGTCGCCGCGGTGTGCGGGTCGTGTTTTCCAGGGACTAAGGT
>JALZAE010000126.1 GCA_030948535.1 Gemmatimonadota bacterium
CGCCTTGTATGCCGCCTCCTTCGCCGCGATGCGGGCGGCGAGATGGCGGAGAGGATCCGGCCGGGCCATCGCGTAGGCGGACTCGTTCGGCAGAAAGAGGCGCCGGAGCGCACGCTCGCCCTTCGACTCGATCAGCCGCCGAATGCGCGCGAGATCGACCAGATCGAGCCCGAGTCCGACGATCATGTGCTCCCCGCGCGCGCGACAAAGAGCTTGGTCGTGAGGGTTCTTCCGCCGCCGCGGGCCACGGCGAGATAGACGCCGTTGCGCGTGCCGCTCGCGACGACATTCCAGGTCACCGTGAACGCCCCGGCCGCGACGCTGCTGCGCCACACGAGCCGCCCCATGAAATCATAGACATCGAGCTCGCCCGGCGTCGCCGCGAAGGGCCAATCGAAGCGCACGCTGCCGCCGCGCACCGGGTTCTCGGACGGCACCAGCGCTACGCCCGTCGCGAGCGCCGGCGGCGCCGCGTGCGCCATCACCGTGATCTCGTCGATCCACCACACGTTCAGCGTCGTGAGCCACGCGCCGACGAAGCGCACGCGAATGCGCGCGCCTCGCACGCCCGCGAAGTCCGCGCGCTCGGGATAGTACTTGAGTCCGCTGCCGGACACGCGGCCGACCACCGACCAATGCGCGCCGTCGTCGGTCGAAAGCTGCACCTCGCCGTGCGGTCGTACGTCGAAGCCATCGCCATCGTAGCGCGTCCAGTACAGCACACTGACGCTGTCCGTACCCGATGGAACCTGAATGGACGGCGAAGTCAGCGTGCCGCTCCCCGTCACCCACGCTAGCGCGCCCGCGACGCGCGACGTGTCCGTTCGGAATCCCGTCGCGGTCCAGGCGGTCTCGTCCTGCTCGGCGCCACTCGCGGAGAGCAGGGTGAGCGCGGCGGATACGCCGCCGCTGAGCGACACCGACGACGGACGCGCCGCGGGCTGGCCGACGACACGCACCGTGAAGACGCCGCCGTTGCCGCGATCGACCGTCATCGGAAGCGTCGCCGAACCGATCTTCACCGTCGCAGCGGCCGCGTCGGCAGCCGGCAGGAGCACGCGCACCACCGGCGACACAGACTCGAACGTCACGCGCTCGCTCGCGATCCCCGTTGCCTGCGCATGCGTATGGAGCGGATCCGCCGCGGCGTCGAGCACGTCGAGCGCCAAGGGAAGATTCTCGGAGAACAGCTCCTGGAGCTTGGCCTCGTCGTCGGGAAACTCGAAGCCATAGTACACGCCATTCTCATAGCCGCTGGTCGCCTCGACCGTGAAGGCGACCGTGCCGGCGTGCAGATACGCCCAGTCCGTATACTCGCCGTTGGTCGTGTACAGATTCCAGCTCGGCGCAGGGTGATACGCGGTGCGGTTGGATCCCGGAAATCGATCCAGCACCGCCGGATGTATGTCGGTGCCGGCGAGCGCGCGAAAGATCGAAAAATCTCCCGGCAGCAGTCCGTGCGCGTAACCCGGCGGAAAGAGGACAACGCCGGTATACGTGTGATAGCTGACCGACATCACCATGGGATGCGCGGCATGAAACTGGACGATCGCGCGCACCTCCGCCTCGGACTCGGCAGACGGCCCGCGATACACCTCGCTGGGTGCGAAGGGCGACGAGCCGATATTGTCGAATCCCCACCGCTCGGCGTGATTGCGATTGAGATCGACGCCGAAGGAGCCATCGCCGTTCGGGCGGCGATTCTTTCGCCAGAGCCGGTCGCTCGAGAAGGTGTACTGGTAGCCGTCGGGATTCGCGACGGGGATGACCCAGATGTCGCGCCGCTTGACGAGGGAGTCGACGCGGGCGTCGGGCACGGCCTGCGCGAGGAGCTTGATCAATCGCAGCGCAATCTCGGTCGACGCCCATTCGCGCGCGTGATACGTCGCCATGAAGAGCACGTTTGGCCGTGCGGGACTGTCGTCCGCCGCGCCGATCTTCACCGCGATCATCGGCCGCCCCTCGAGCGTGCGGCCGATCGTATCGAGATGCACACGCGTAGGATTTGCGCGCGCCATCGAGTCGAGAAAGAGGCCGATGCCGCGAGGAGAGCCCTCGAATGGGCGATACACGGTCGGAGCCGCCGCGCCACTCGCCGCGTTCGCGCGCGCCGGCGGTTGCGGCAGTGTCGCGACGGCGAATCCGCGCGACGCGGCGAGACTCGTGAGACGCGCGCGCTCAGCGTCGTCCGCAACCACGAGCGCATCGCGCCCGTGTGCTTCGACGACGTCGAAGCCGTTCGCCCGCAGCAGGTCGGCCGCCGCGCCAGTCACACGCACCGTCCGATGTCTCGTGGCGGGATCGACAACCTGCGCGCTCGCGCGATCCGCCGCGCTCACCGCGAGCAGCATTAGTCCCAGCCGAAGCCAGCGACGCCAGCGCGGCACGCGCTCCCGATGCGCGCTCTCGAGCACGGGGCGCATCGCGAGCCAGCAGCGATCGGCGGCGTCGAAGGCGTGGTGCATCGCGCTCGACCATGCGCGCATGCGAGCCAGGCGGTCCGCATCACTCGCGCCGGCCAACGCCTCCTGCGCCTGCTTGAGCGCCGACAGCGCGACAAAGAGCGGCGCGGCGATCTCGTCGAGCTGCGCTTGCAGCGCCCGGCGATCCGACGCACGCGCCGGATATCTGCGCGACACGAAATTCCGGAGCTGCTCGGACATCGCGTCGCGCATCGCGGCGGCGTCGAGCGCCGTCAAGAAGAAATCGATCTCTCCCGAGAATCCGGCACGGCGTCTCGCCGACAGCATCGGGGCGAAAAATCCATCGAACGTTCCGCCGGGTGCCGCCCGCCTCGAGCCAAGCCCGCGGAGCGAGAGCGTCAGCTCCGGAACCGTGAGCGTGGATGCGACGAGGGCGTTCAATGCATCGCGGGCCGCCATCGCCCCCGATAGCTGAATCGCATCGCCGTCGCTGAGATGGATCGCCAGGACATCGGCGTCGATCCACACGACGCCATCGATGCCGGCGATGGGAAGCATGAACGTACCCCCGGGCAACTCGAGCCCGATCTCGCGCTCGCCCACCGAGAGTGAGCCGCTCGCATCGAGCTCGTTGCCGCGAAAGAAGCCGGTCACGCGCACCGGCGTCCCTACCGCGTCAGCCATCGCCGCGCTTCGCCGGAGTGCCGATCACCGCGCCGACGCCCGTGCGTCGCTCGAAGCGGGCGACGAACTCGATCAATGGATCGGCGGTGAAGGCGCTGCGCGGCATTGCCAGCACGGCGATCGCGCGCTCGATCGCCTCGGGCTCGCCTTCGACCTCGACCAGATCGTCCATCACCGCGAAACGCTCGAGGCGTACGACGGCGCCGGCGATCTCGAACTGTACGATGCGCCGGTCGACCACCAGCCCTTCCGTGAAGCCCAAACGCCCGAGGATGGCGCGTGCGCTCTCGGCATCACCGACGCGCGTCGTGATCTCCTCGCGACTCTTGAATCCTTGCTCTACGGTCGCCGCGCCCTTCCACGTCAGCTCCGCATGTGCGCCGTCGCCGGCGAAGGCGCGCACGCGTAACACCTCCGCGCGCGACGCGAGCGCATCGTTCGGCATGTCGAAGCGGATGTCCAGAAGCCGTCCGTCGAGCGCGCGCACGGCGCCCGCGCGCTCGAGCCTGCCGATGCAGCCGTCCCAGTCCTCGACGCGCGCCTTGAGCT
>JALZAE010000127.1 GCA_030948535.1 Gemmatimonadota bacterium
CGCAGGACCGGCGTGTGCTGTTCGGCACCGAGATGGCGCACCGCGCCGCGAAGCCCGTGACGAAGCACACGGTGAAAGGTGTCGTCGACACGCGACGCCGCGTGAACGAGCTGTCCGGTGGAACCTATCTCCGTCAGATGATGCAGGACCGCGACTCGGTGCTCGAGCGCTGGTCGGACCGCACGCAGCGCCCCGTCCGCGTTTGGATCGATCGCGACTCGTCGCTCAGCGGATGGCACTCCTCCTTTCTGGTGCGCGTCCAGGAAGCCTTCGCCACGTGGACCGACGTCGGCCTCCCGGTACACTTCGTCTTCGTCGACGACTCGGCGTCGGCGGAGTTGCGTGTACGGTGGACGGATCAGCTAGCGGAGTCCGCGTCGGGTCTGACCAAGTGGCGCGCGCGCGGCCATCGCTGGATCGTCGGCGCCGACATCGCGTTGGCGCTCCGCGCCACCGACGGCGCGTCGCAGAACGGACGCGGCGTGCGCGCGATCGCGCTCCATGAGATCGGCCACGCGCTCGGCCTCGGACACAGCGACGGCTCCGCCGACATCATGGCGCCGTGGGTCATCGCCGACTCGCTCTCGATCCGTGATCGGGCGACCGCGCGCTTGCTGTATTCGTTGCCGCCCGGGAAGATCGAATAGCTCTGGGTCCGGGCCAGTCTATAGCGCTCGCGGCGCCCCTGTGCCCGCGCGCGAGCGCGAGATCACCGCTTCGGGCTCCGGGGTGAAATCTTCGCCAGGATTGATGTACTGATCCTCTTCGACGTTGTGCTGCCGGTCGTATAGATCGCGGTAGCGTCCGCCGATGGCCATCAGCTCCGAGTGCGTGCCCCGCTCGACGATCTCGCCGTGCTCGAGCACCAGAATCTGATTCGCGCTGCGGATCGTGCTCAGGCGATGCGCGATCACGAAGGTCGTGCGGCCGCGCCGCAGGGTGCGAAGGCCGTCGCGGATCTTTGCCTCGCTCTCGCTGTCGAGACTCGACGTCGCCTCATCGAGAATGAGCACGCGCGGGTCGGCGAGAATGGCGCGCGCGATCGCGACGCGTTGGCGCTGGCCCCCCGACAACTTCACGCCCCGCTCGCCGACGATCGTCTCATACTTGTCGGTGAACTGATCGATGAACTCGTCGCAGTGCGCGATCTTGCTGACCGCGATCACTTCCTCGATCGTCGCGCCGGGCTTGGCGAAGCGGATGTTGTCGGCAATAGTGCCGTCGAAGAGGAAGTTGTCCTGCAGCACGACCCCGAGATGCGCGCGGTAGTCGCGCATGCGCAGCGTCTCGATGTCGCGGCCGTCGACTTTGATCATCCCCGACTTCGGGTGATTGAACGCCATCACGAGCGAGATCAGCGTGCTCTTCCCCGAGCCGCTCGAGCCGACGAGCGCCGTCGTCGAGCCGGCTGGCGCGTGGAAGGTCACGCCCTTGAGCACCGGCACGCCCGGGTTGTACTCGAAGCTCACGTTGTCGAACCGCACGTCGCCGCGAATGTCCTCGACGCCCTCGCGCTCGGCGTCCGTCTCATCCTCGCTCGACATCGCCATCACTTCGCGGATGCGGTCGAGACCCGCGAACGCCTCGCTGATCTGCGTGCCGATCGATGCGATCTGGATGAGCGGGAAGGAGACGAGCCCGATGAGAAAGATGTAGAGGAAGAAATCACCCGTCGTCATGCGGCCATCGAGCACCGCGCGGCCGCCGACGACCATGATCAGAATGCCGACCCCGCCGACCACCACGGACGTGAACGAGGTGATGGCGGAGACGCCGGTGATCGTCTTGGCGATGTTCCGAAACAGCTTGTGGACGCCGACAGCGAACACTTTCTGCTCGCGCCGCTCGGCCGTATAGACCTTCACGATGCGTACGCCGCCGAGCGTCTCGGCCAGCCGGCCGGTGACCTCCGCGTTGATCTTGCTCCGCTCACGGAATACCGGACGCAGCTTGGTGAAGGCGTACGCCATCGCTCCACCGAACGCGCCGAGGAAGAGGAGCGTCAGCGACGTCAGATGCCAGTTGATGTAGAAGAGGACGCTGAGCGCGATCACCGCCGTCACCACACCGCCGACGAGCTGCACCAACCCCGTGCCGATGAGATTTCTGATCCCCTCGGCGTCCTCCATGATGCGCGTGATCAGGATGCCCGTTTTCGTGGAGTCGAAGTACGAGATCGGCAAGCGCAGCACCTTGCGCTGGATCTCGCGGCGCATGTCGACGATCGCGCGCTGCGCGGCGACGCTCATCACCTGCGAGAGCGCGAAGGTCGTCACCGCCTGCACGAGCGTGGCCGCGCCGACGGCCGCGGCGAGGGGCCAGAGCAGCTGCGACTGGTGCTGCGCCATCACGTTGTCGATGAGAAACTTCGAGCTCACCGGCAGCACGAAGCCGGCGAGCCGGTCGACGAGCATGATCACCAGGCCGAGCGCCACCTGAGTGCGGTGACGCCAGATGAGCTGTCGTGCCTCTTTCCAAACCGTCTTGAACGGCGGCTTTGCTTTTTTGGGGGGTGTTGCCGGACTGTCCGCCATGTCTCCTACTTGGTCGCGAGCACTTTCTGGACGTACGCGTTTATGCGGGCGAACGCTTCCTTGCCCGCTTCGGTTTCCGTGACTACCCACTGCGCGTTGAAGAATTGCCGCGGGGAGCCAACCGTGCGCAGTTCGGCCAAAAAGGGCACGACCTTGGCGTACAGGAACAGCCCTTCGCCGTTGCTGTCCATGAGGAATTCCGGATCGATGATCCGGTGTCTCGCCATGCCATACACCATCTCCCAATAGCTTCCCACCTGGCGGAACGCGGAATTCAGCGGGTGCTTCCCGTCGAGAACGGGTTTGATATCATCGATCGTCTTTGGCCAGAAGGAGCTGATGGCGGCGCGCGCTTCACGCATCGTCGCTTCGCGGCGTAGCTCGTAGAGCTTGATGACCAGTTCGGCGTCGTGATGGTCGGGATAATCCTTCAACATCGGCGGGAGATCCTCGCGAGAAAGGCGCCTATAAGCTACTTCCTGGCCAGGGATGAATGAACCGGCCACTACCGAGACCCTCGCTCCGCGCCTGATGCTCGACATCGTCAATCTCGAATCGCTCGAACTGCTCGCGGAGGCCGCGCTGCCGCGAATGGTGTTCGACTACATCGCCGGGGGTGGCGGCGACGAGTGGACTCTGCGCGAAAATCGCGAGGCGTTCTCGCGAATTCAGCTGATGCCTCGCGTGCTGCGAGGAATCGTTCCCCGCCTCGAGACGACGGTGCTCGGCACGCCGATCTCATTTCCCGTGCTCGTCGCGCCGATGGCGATGCACGGACTCGTCTGCGAGGAGGCCGAGCCCGCGACCGCGCGTGCCACCGCTGCCGCGGGAACGATCATGGTCGCGAGCACCGTGTCCAATCGCACGCTGGAGGAGATCGCCGAGTCGTCGCGGGGGCCGCGCTGGTTCCAGCTCTACATCTATCGCGATCGCGGTGTGACGCGCGATCTGGTCGAGCGCGCGCGCGCAGCCGGCTACGGCGCAATTTGCCTCACTGTCGACACGCCGCTCGCCGGCCAACGCGACCGCGACAAGCGAAACGCGTTCACGATGTCACCCGTGCTGACGCTCGCGAATTTCGCCGGACACGAGACGCCCCTTGGATCGCTTGACGATGCGACGAATACCTCGGGGCTCTCGACGTACATCGCGACGCGCTGGGATCAGACGCTGACGTGGGACGATGTGAGCTGGCTGCGCGAGATCTCACCGCTGCCAATCGTCGTCAAGGGAATTCTGTCACCGGAGGATGCGAAGCTCGCGGTCGAGCGCGGAGCGGCGGCGATCATCGTGTCCAATCACGGTGGGCGTCAGCTCGACGGCGTTCCGGCAACGATCAGTGTGCTGCGCGACGTGTCAAACGCCGTGAACGGCGCGTGCGAGGTGCTGCTGGATGGCGGCGTTCGTCGCGGCACCGACGTGCTCAAGGCGCTCGCCCTCGGCGCGCGCGCGGTGTTGCTCGGTCGTCCGGTGCTCTGGGGACTCACCCTTGATGGCGAATCGGGCGCGCGCGCCGTGCTCGAGCATCTGCGTGCCGAGACCGCGCTGGCCATGGGGCTCGCGGGATGCGCGTCGGTGGCCGAGCTGTCAGAGGATCTCATTTGGCGTGGTGCGAGCGCGGCGGATCCTGGATCATCAGGACGGTCGTGAGGGCACTGGCCAGCGCGAGCCCGGCTGCCATCAGCGCCACGATGCGAAAGCTTCCCGTGAATGCCTCCCCCACCGCTCGCTGAACGACGGCCGCATCCCGGGCGCTGGTGCCGGCCGTGGTGTGGAAATCACGCACCTTCAT
>JALZAE010000142.1 GCA_030948535.1 Gemmatimonadota bacterium
CGCCTACGCCGAGTTCTACTTCACCTCGCGCCTGTGGCCCGAGTTCGGCGCCGACGACCTCGCCCGCGCACTGGATGAATTTCGCTCCCGCGAGCGCCGCTACGGCGCACTCCCTGATGCAGCCGCCGGTTGAGGTTGGTCGGCGCCGAACGACACAAGCACTGAGTTCCGACATCTGACATCTGACGTTTTGACATCTATCACTCCGCGAAAATGTTAACAGCTGCCCTCGCCCGCACCACTGAAATCCGCCGCCTGTGGCTCGCCACCGCGATTATTTCCGGCCTCGGCGCACTGACGTGCTTCGACGCGATGCCCGGCCTGAACTGGCCCCTTTGGACGATCACGGCGGCCGGCGGCTTCGTCGCCTTCCAGCGCGCCGCGGGCAAGACCGTCACCTGGGATCGGCTCGTTCCGCTCATACTCGCCTGCGTATTGTCGGGCGCGGCCGCGGTCACGGCCGATCCGATCTTTCAGGGATTGATCCTCATCGGCGTCACCATCCTCGGAGCGCTGTCCACTCTCGTCGCATCCGGAACCGACACAGATCGCGTCGACGGAAAGACGATTGCCTTCGCGCCGATCGTCGCCGGGTTGAACGCGCTGAGCGAGACCGGCAAGCGCGCCACCGAGGCGGCGAAGCTGGCCAGCGCCGAGCAGATGATGCCCCTGTTGCGCGGTGGCGCGCTCGCGCTGCCGATCGTTGGCCTGTTCGCGCTACTGCTCAGCGGTGCCGACTCGACACTTGCCTCGTGGCGCGACGGGCTCGCGAACGCGCTCGGCCAGTTCACTTTCATTCCGCGGATGATCTTCTTCAGCGCGCTCGGCGTGCTCGTGCTCGGCGCATACGGAATCGCCATGCGCGACGAGAAGCGCGAGAGCGTCATCGCCGCGCGGACGCATGCGCCGGCATTGTGGCTCGGCGCCACGGAGCGCTTGATCGTATTCGCCGGAGTCGCGTCGGTGTTTGGGCTCTTCCTCGTACTGCAGCTGTCGCATCTCTTCGGCAACGTCGGCGCCGCGGTCGGAAGCGGCGTGACCTACGCCTCCGCGGTGCACCGCGGTTTCGCCGAGCTCACGGTCTGCGCGACGCTCTGTGCGCTGCTCATCATTCTCGCGGACAAAGTTGCGGTGCGGGGCGAGCACGAGAGCAAGGTGCGGACGCTCGCGCTCGTCCTCATCGTCGAGACGCAGCTGCTCCTCTTCTCGGCGTATCACCGCGTCGACCTGTATGAGAACGCATACGGCTACACGACTGAGCGGCTCTACGCGCAAGTGTACATGGGGCTCGTGTCTGGCGTGCTGGCGATGCTGGCGTGGGAAGTCTGGGGCGCGATCGATATGCCGCGTCTCGTGCGCCGCACCGCGACGGTCGGCGTGCTCGCGCTGACGACGCTGTCGTACTGGAACCATCACGCCTGGATCGCGCGGCAGAACGTCGATCGCTTCGCGGCGACGGGAAAGATCGACACACGGTACCTGGCGAAGGATCTGGCGCCGAACGCGATGCCGCAGGTGGCCGCGCTCCTGCCACGCCTCTCCGCCGCGGACGCGGCGTGGACCAAGGGCTGTCTGCGCGATCTCTATCTCGCGCACGGCGGGCTCGATCGGTCCGGACATTGGTACGAGTGGAATGCGCGTCGCGCGGCGATTCGCCCGGCGCTGCTCGAGGCGGGCGTCATCCAGCCTGGAGACGTGGCTGGAAGTGGGCCTCGAGGCTCGAAGTTATGCTCCTGATGTTCCGAGCCGATACTCAAGGGCAACGTGCGAGGTGCGCGCTGTCCCGGTTCGTTGCCGGTACGCCGAGCGTGCATTCAAGTCTACGCGTAGTAGATTCCGCGCCGCGCACCGTGCCGACGAGGGTACATGGAGCAGATCGTTTACCCACCCGAGACCATCGAAGGGTGGTACGCTTTTCATCAGGTGTTCGCCCTGGACCGGGTCGCCACGCGCAGCGTGTCGGCGCTGGGCTTGGAGAGCATGTCCGAGAGCGCCGCCTCGGCGATGAAGGACATCGCGACGCCGAAGGAGGGCGGCTGGAGCGTCCTCGCGCCGCTCATCGGCTCGCGCGCCGACGTCATGCTCATCCACTTTCGTCCCGCCCTCGATGACATCGCCAATGTGCAGAAGCGCATGGCGCGCGAAGGATTATTCGACCTCTTCCGTCCGATCGTCAGCTATCTGAGCGTGACCGAGGCCGGGCTCTACAACGTCACCGCCGACCTCGCCCGCGATGTGAAGAAGCGCGACGGCGCCATCCGCGACAGCGAGTACAACGCGGCGCTGGCCGAGCGCGTTGCCCAGGAGCGCAACGCGCCCCACGTGCGGAAGCGTCTCTACCCGACGCTGCCGGAGTCGATGCCCTTCGTCTCCTTCACGATGATGAACCGCAAGCGCGACCCGGGCGCGAACTGGTATACGCTCTCGCTCGAGGAGCGGAGCCGGATGATGCGCGCCCACGGCCTCACCACGCGCCGCTTCGCCGGCCGCGTCACGCAGATTCTGTCGGGCTCCGTCGGACTCGACGAGTGGGAGTGGGGCATGACCTCATTCGCCAAGGATCCGCTCGACTTCAAGCGCCTGGTGACCGAGTCACGGTATGACGAGGCGAACGCCAAGTACGCCGATTTTGGCGAACAGTTCGTGGGGAAGATTGCCAGCGGCGATCAGTGGTTGGCGGCGCTGGTTTAGGTGGCTTTGTAGCACGCCTGTGTAAGAGCTCATCAAAAATTACGCAGATTTCGCAGACGGGGGAGCCCGGCGGATCGATATCAGTGGCCAAGAGCTCATCGCACCATGAGCTAGTCGATCGTGAGTGCGACTAAGGAATTGCCGATGATCTTAGGGATCAATCCGCGCAATCTGCGTCATCTTTGATTCTGTCGCGATTGCTGACGCCGCAATCAATCGCGGAATCAATCGTCGGAGTCGCGCCCCAGGCCGACCATGTCGAGCAGCTTGAGCGCGTTCGCCGATGTCGCGAGGCCAGGCCGCAGCCGGTAATCGAAGCTCATCGTCGTCGATCCACTCTCGACCCGGAACGTCTCGCTGAAATGCACGGGCACGGCTGCTTTGACGAGCTCGCCCTCCGCCGCGAGGGCGAGATCGTGCGATGTCACGGCGCCGAGCGCGCCGGCGTGCAGCAAATGGCCGAGGATCACGCGCGCCGCGACCTGGCGCTCGGCGGTGTTGGTGCCGTGGAGCATCTCGTCGAGCAGATAGAGAAAGGGCGCGCCATTCGCGGCGCGCGCGGCGTCGACGAGTGCCTTGAGGCGGTGCAGCTCGGCCATGAAGAGCGACACGCCGCGCTCCAGTGAATCTTCGACGCGCATGCTGGTGAAGATGTCGGCGATGGGCATCGTCATCCGCGTGGCGCACACGGGGCCGCCCGCGCGCGCGAGCACGACGTTCGCGCCGATCGCCCGAAGGAGTGTGCTCTTGCCCGACATGTTCGAGCCGGTGACGAGTAGCGCCGTGCCCGGCGGCCCGATGGTGACGTCGTTGGCGACGCGCGATGATGCCGGGAGAAGTGGATGCGCCAGCGCGCGGCTCTCGATCAACGCGCGCCCATCGTCGCGCAACTCGGGATAGCTCCAGTCGGGGTTGTCGTGCGCCAGTGTCGCCAGCGCGGAGAGTGATTCGATCTCTCCGAGTGCCGCGAGCCAATCGCGAACGTGAGCGCCGGAGCTGCGCTGCCAATTCTCCAAGGTCCACAGCGCGTGAAAATCCCAGAGGAGCAACAGCTGCAGCACGCCGTGGGTCATCCCCGAGTAGCGCACTTCGGCCAGCGCCAGCGCGTTGTCGAGTTTTCGGAGCTGCGCGCACGCGCCGCCGCGCTCGGCAAGGCGATCGTGCAAGGCGCGCAGCATGGGCGACTCGGGCCGCTCGCGCTCTAGCGCCTCAAACATCGGCGTGTGCTCGCGCAGTCCCGTCGCGCGCGCGGTGGCTCGATCGAGGGTCGTGCGCAACCGCGCGAAGTACACGCCGAGCATTACGATGCCGAGCGTGATCGGGATCAGCCACAACGGCACGTCGATGACGCCGATCGCGTGCAGCACCAGCCCGCCGAGGATCGCGACCGGAATGATGCGCGCCGTCCAGATCGCGGCTGTGTGCGAATGCAGCCAGGTGTCGCCTTCGGCCCAGTCGAGAAAGCGCGCGAGCGACTCCTCGCGCAAATCACCGGCGTCGAGCGCGAGAGCGTGCAGCGTTTCGCGCAAGTCATCGCGGGTGGCGAGCTCGCGCACCGCGGCCTGTCGCCCGCGAACTTCCTCCGCGCTCGGCGACGGCGAGACGAGCCAGCGCAGCAGCGTCGGCCGCCCGGGATTCGCGCTGACCGTATCGACCAACGTGAATAGCGATGCATGTCCGACGACGTCGAGGTCGCGCGCGTAGGGATGATCCGGCAGGGCGGGGACGTCGGCTGCGCGTGGCGGCAGGATCGCGTCCCAGTCGCGCAACACGCGGCGCACGCCCATTTCGTTCACCTGGCGCAGGCGTTCGTGCCGCGCGACCTCCGCGCGCTCTCGCCGGTGCGCGCGTACGAGCGCGATGAAGGCGATCAGCGCCATCGCCGCGACGGTCCACGCCGGCAATCGGGTCGCGGGCCATTGCAGCGCTGAGAGAATCGCGACGACCAGCACGGCCATCGTCAGCAGCCGCAGCGACGACAATCGATCGGCGCGCCCGCGCGACGCATCGCGCGCGAGTGCGTGAAGCGCGCCGCGCTCGCGGTATCTCGATGCTGGATCAGGGTGCACCGCGCAACTTACGCGGCGCCGGCGATCGCTCGCTACAGTGACACTCTTCGCCTTGCGCACACGTAGTCGCCGCAGGAAGATCCCTTAGTGCACTCGGAGCCGCACACCAATGTCCGTTTTCGCCGCCAATGATTTCCGTCAAGCTCTGCGCAAGCTCGTGCGAGCGCCCGGCTTCAGTGCCGCGACCATCTTCACGCTCGCCCTCGGCATCGGCGCGACCACCGCGATCTTCAGCATCGTCGACGCCGTGATTCTGCGGCCGCTGCCCTACGATCAGTCGAACCGGCTCGTCGGCCTCTGGCACTCGGCCAAGGGGATCGCGATCGAAGAGGTGCAGCAGTCGGACGGATCGTATCTCCTCTACCGCAAGAACAACCGCGCGTTCGAGGAGATGGGGATCTATCAGAATTCGGCGATCACCTTTGCCGATGCGGCGCGGAACATCGAGCCACAGCGGATTCCCGCCGCGTACATGACCGCCAGCATGCTGCCGACGCTGCGCGTGAAGCCCGTGCGCGGACGCAATTTCTCCGAGACCGAGGATGTGGCGAAGGGACCGATGGTCGCGCTGATCAGCGACCGGTTGTGGCGCACCGCGTTCGCCGCCGATCGAGCCATCGTGGGCCGCACCATCCAAATCAACGGGCTCTCGCGCGAAGTGATCGGCATCATGCCGAAGGATTTTCATTTCCCCGCCGTGGAGACGGAGATCTGGATGCCGATGCAGATGGATCCGGCGCACGTCAATGAAGCGAGCTTCAACTACAACGGCATCGCCCGGCTCAAGCCCGGCCAGACCCTCGAGAGCGCGCACGCCGATGTCGAGCGAATGCTCGCCCTCTTCCCGGATGTGTATCACGGTGCGCTGACCGCCGCGGTCATGAAGACTGCCCAGTTTCACGCGGTGATTCATCCAATGACCGAAGACGTCGTCGGCGACATCGCGCGCGTGCTCTGGATTCTGCTCGGCACCGTCGGCGTCGTACTGCTCATCGCTTGCGCGAATGTCGCGAACCTGTTTCTCGTGCGGGCCGAGTCGCGGCAGAAGGAGCTCGCGGTTCGCACGGCGCTGGGCGCCGGCCGATGGGAAGTGCTGCGGCACTTTCTCAGCGAGGCGATGGTCCTCGCGCTCACTGGCGGTGCGGTGGGCGTGACGCTGGCCGCGATTGGCGTGAGAATCCTCAAGGCTTCCGATGCCGCGCAGATTCCGCGACTGAATGAAGTCGCGGTCGATGGCCGCGTGATGCTCTTCGCGCTTGGCGTCAGCGCGCTGGCAGCGCTGCTGTTCAGCGCGTTGCCGATCCTCCGCTACGGTGCGCCGAATCTGTCGCTCGTGTTGAAGGAAGGTGGGCGCGCGTCGACCGGGGGCCGCGATCGCCATCGCGCGCGCAACGCGCTCGTCATCGCGCAGATGGCGCTCGCGCTCGTGCTGCTCAGCGGTTCGGGGCTGATGCTGCGCAGCTTCGCGAAGCTGAGAGCGGTGAAACCCGGCTTCGAAGCGGATCGCGTGATGTCGTTCCGCGTCTCGATTCCAACGGCGACCTACAAGACGCCGCAGCAAGTCGTGCGCTTCTTCGCGCAGGCGACAGACCGTTTGGCGCAGATCGCCGGTGTGCAATCAGTCGCGACCGTGCGCTGGCTGCCCATGAGCGGCGACGAGGGACGAAGCAACAGCGGCACGTGGCTCGAGGATTTCCCGGTGCCGGAGGGCGGAGTGCCGCCCGTGCTGTTCAACACGACCGCGGGGGACGGCTACTTCAAGACGATGGGCATTCCACTGCTCGAGGGACGTGACTTCGATCGCGCCGATCGCGAGCGTCCCTCGCGCGGCATCCTCATCAACAAGGCGATGGCCGACAAGTTCTGGAAAGGACGCAGCGCCATTGGCAAACGCCTGCACGAGGGACCGACCGGCGAGTACTCGACGATCGTCGGGGTCGTGGGCGACGTACGGAATCAGTCGCTGGCCGAGGCGCCCGCGCCACTGATCTACTTTCCCATGATGACGCTCGACACGAGCGTCGAGCGCAGCCTATCGTTCGTGATTCGCACGGCCGGTGAGCCGACCGCGGTGATGCCCGCCGTACGCGAGACGATGCGCTCGCTCGACCCGTCGCTCGCGCTTTACAACGTGCAGGCGATGCGCGATGCCGTGCGCGGCTCGACGGCACGCACGGCGTTCACGATGCTGCTGCTCGGCATCGCCTCGGCGATCGCGCTGATCCTCGGCGCCGTAGGGATCTATGGAGTCGTGTCCTACATGGTGAGCTTGCGCACGCGCGAGATCGGGATCCGCATGGCACTTGGCGCGCAGACTGGCGAGGTCGGGCGCATGGTCGCGCGCGAAGGCATCGCACTCGCGGTGATCGGCGCCGTCGTCGGCCTCGTGGCCGCGATTGCCGTCACGCGATCGCTGCGCGCCCTACTGTACGACGTGAGCCCAACCGATCCGCTGACGCTCGGCAGCGTAGCCCTGGTGCTGATCATCGTCGCCGCGCTCGCGAGCTGGCTGCCGGCGCGGCGCGCGGCGAAAGTGGATCCGTTGCATGCGTTGAGGGCGGAGTAGGAGAAACGAGGTGTGAGGTGTGAGGTGTGAGGTGCGGGGGTGATAGGCCACTCGAATGCCTAGTGCTGACTGCCGAATGTCCTCAGTTTCTCTCGCATGCCTCAACACCAGGATCCCAGCTCGCCACTCACGCCGGACGTCGACGTCGGTGCGACGCCGGAGCCGCGGCCCGATGCGCCGGCGCCGGATCTCGAGAAGCTCGGTGAAGCGGTAAGCGAGCGGCCGACAATACGGTCGCTCGCGATGACGGGGTTGTTCCTCATCGCGCTGTTCTACGCGCTCGAAGCGGGGCGGGATGTGTTTCTTCCGCTGACGCTGGCGGTGCTGTTCAACTTTCTGCTCAGCCCGATCATCCGCCTGCTGGCGAAGTTGCGGGTCCCGACGGCGATCGGCGCGGCGATCGTGATTCTCGGGCTGATCGGTCTGATCGTTCTCGGCGTGCAGCAGCTCGCGGCGCCGGCCGAGACGTGGCTCTCGCGCGCGCCACGCACGATGGCGGTGCTGAGCGAGAGGATGCGCGCGATCCGGAAGCCCATGGACCGGGTGACGAAGACCGCGGAGCAGGTCGCGCAGGTGACGGGCGCCGCGCCGGAGGGGACGAACCGCGCGCCGATTGTCGTCGTGCAGCAGGGCCCATCGTTCACGACGCGCTTCGTCGGCACGACGGAGAATCTGCTGGCGGCGGCGCTCGAGATGATGATCCTCTTGTACTTCCTGCT
>JALZAE010000297.1 GCA_030948535.1 Gemmatimonadota bacterium
CGAGGGCTCCGGCCAGCACGAGATGCTGCGTGCGCTCGTCGGTATCATTGCTCCAACAAGCGGCACGATCGAGCGGAGGGGTGATGTCTGCTTCGTGCCGGAAGACCGCCACCGCGATGCGCTCATCCTCGACTTTTCGTTGACGGAGAACGTCGCGCTGCGTGGCGCCGGCGCGCGGAACGGACGCGTGCCCTGGCGTGACATGACACGCGCGACGCGCGAGCTGATGGCGCGGCATGATGTGCGCGCGAGCGGGCCGGAAGCACCGGCGCGCTCGCTCTCGGGCGGCAACCAGCAGAAGCTCATCATAGGGCGTGAGCTGGCCGGAAGTCCGGCGGCGTTGGTAGTCGAGAATCCAACGCGCGGGCTCGACATCGCCGCCACCGCCGCGGTACATGCCCAGTTGCTCGAGGCGCGGGATGCCGGCGCCGCGCTCGTCATGTACTCCAGCGATCTCGATGAGGTGCTCACGCTGGCGGACCGTATGGTCGTCATGCACGCCGGTGTGCTGCGCTCGGTCGGCCTCGATCGCGAAGCGGTGGGCGCCGCGATGCTCGGCCTCTAGAGGAGCCGCCGCATCGCCGCGATGCCGAGCAATGGGCCGAGCGCGAGCATCGGAAAGGCGTATTTCCATCCGACGAGGCCGACTACGGGCGGTACGAGCTGAATCGAGATCGTCGTCAGCAGAAAACCGATCGACGTTTGCAGGGTGAGCGCGGTGCCCACCGTGTGTGGCGCCGACACTTTGGTGATCAGCGTCGAGAATTGCGCGCTATCGGCAACAACCGTGATGCCCCACAACAAAACAAGCGGAACAAGAAGCGCCAGCGATCGGCCGAAGACGAGTGGCGTCAGCAGCGCGCAGCTTCCGCTCACTGCCATCGCGATCACGGTCAGCCGAGCGTAGCCGATGCGATCCGCGATGACACCCCCGTAGATGCATCCAACCGCGCCGACAGCGATCACCACGAACGCCAGTAGCGACACGACCGAAGGCGAGATGCGATGTGGTCCCATCGCCTCCGCGCTCGCGGCAAGAAAGACGGGAATCCACACCCAGTACGCGTAGAGCTCGAGCATGTGCCCCGCGTATCCGCCGAGTACGCGGCAATAGTCGCGCTCACGGAGCACGGCGCCAACGAGTGACCAGGAGAAGGGCCGCCGCGCGAACGGGAACGGTCCGTCGCGGTAGCCGGCAAAGACCAATGCCGCGGCAATGATTGCGGCTATTGATGCCGAGAGAATGACGGGCGTCACTCCCGCGCCCGGAATGGCGTGCACGAGATACGGTGTCGCCTTCCCGACAGTGAGCGCGCCGACGATCGTGCCGATCGCCATGCCGCGGCCGCGCTCGAACCATGTCGCAATCATCTTCATCGCCGGCGGATAGACACCCGCCAAACACATCCCGGTGAGAAAGCGGACGGCGAGGGCCCAACCATAATTCGGCGCGAGGAGCAGGGCGGCATTCGCCGCGGACCCGGCCACGGCGGCAAGCGCGAAGTAGACACGGCTCGGCACGACATCGGCGAGATTCAGCAGCGCCGCTATTGCAGTTCCGGCAACGAAGCCAAGCTGGACCGAGGTGGTCAGCCAAGCCGCCTGCGACGACGAGAGAGTCCATTGCGTCGCCAGCTGCGGTGCGACCGCTCCCGCGGCAAGCCAGAGCGACATTCCCAGCAGCTCGGCGGTGGCGAGGAGTACGAGCATGCCGCGAGGAGAATGGTTCTTCACGCCGGCAAACGTCTGGGACACTGGCGCGGACTGTCAAGCGCCGAGATAGATTCCGAAATGAGCGACGCGTCCATCACGCCCTCGCGGTCGAGCAGCCGCAAGCGAAAGCGCGCGGTGCTGATCCTGCTCGCGATCAGCATCGGCTGGAAGGTCGTGGTACTCACGCTAGGTCACGCCATTCCGCAGTGGTTCATCGACGACGGACTCGCTTCGGCACAACCGGATTTGCGACCATACGGCGCACAGGCGCGCGAGACGGCGCGCGTGCTGTGGAGTGGGGCCATCGAGCGACATGCGGTGCGCAAGATTCGGCTTGTCTCGGTCGCCCGGGTGGATGGTGATGCGCGGGCGGCACGATGTGGCGGCCTCAACGCGCGCGTGCGAGCGTACACCTACTTCGCCATTCCATACTCCGAGGTTCGCACCGTCTGCGACAGCGGTATCGTCGAGTATCGCGTCTTCCGCCGGACTCCGCCTGGATGATTGCCGGTGAGCGCTGACGGCGAGCGCGTGCTCGTCGCCGGCGCTCGCGCGCGCATGGTCTGGTCACGCGCATTGGCACCGCTCATCGCGCTTGGCGCGATAGTCATCGCTCTCTGCGCACTGGCTGCGGTGTTGGCCTTGGCACACGTCGATGTTCCACGGGCGCTGGGTGCGATGTGGAGCGGATCGTTTGGCTCCGCGGATGCTTTCGCATCATCGACGTTGGTACGGGCGACGCCGCTCATTCTCGCCGGACTCGCTGTCGCGCTCGCGTTTCGCGCTGGCGTTTGGAACATCGGCGCCGAAGGCCAGCTGCTCGCCGGTGCGGCCGCCACAGCGGCGATTGCGCTCTCATTCGGGGATGCCAGGTCCGGCGGCTGGTTAGTTCTCTTGATCGCGCTGATCCTGGGTGCGGCATCAGGCGCGCTCTGGGCAGCGATCGCGGGCGTGCTGCGGCGCCGCTTCGGCGTGCTCGAAGTGATCAGCACCATCATGCTCAACTTTGTCGCGCTCTACGCGGTCGCCTATCTCGTACGCGGACCGATGCAGGAGGCGACACACATCTATCCACAGAGCCCACCATTAGCCGAGGCCGTGCGTCTCCCGATGATCGTGCCGGGGAGCAGGCTGCACTGGGGATTCGTGATCGCGTTGGTGGCGGCGATCATCCAATGGTGGGTGCTGCGCTCGACCGCTGCCGGATTTCGCGTGCGAGCCAGCGGCGCAAATCCCAGCGCCGCGCATGTCGCGGGCCGCATCGACGTCGAGCGGACGACGCTGCGCGCATTTCTCGTAAGCGGTGCACTTGCCGGACTCGCCGGCGGTGTGCAGGTGACCGGAGTGACCTTCGCGCTCTATGAGAACATCTCCCCCGGCTACGGCTTCACGGCGATTGCTGTAGCGTTGCTGGCCGGTCTCGATTCTCTCGGCGTCATCGCCACTGGAATTCTGTTTGGTGCCCTGGAATCCGGTGCGCTGGCGATGCAGCGCGAGGCTAGCGTGCCCGCGGTGGTCGTCACGACGATCGAGGCGGTGCTCATCCTTGCGGTAGTCGCGGCGGCTCGCTGGCTGCCTCGTGGATCTACCGGTGGGGCAAGCAGGTGATGACGCTCCTTGCCGCGTTCCTGCAGGCGACGGTGCGGACGGCGACGCCGCTTGCGCTGGCCGCGCTTGGCGAGACGGTGACGGAGCGGGCAGGTGTCATCAACATCGGCCTCGAGGGAGTGATTCTCGCCGGCGCGTTTGGCGCCTTGGTGGGAGCTGGCAGCGGTGGCGTCCTGTTTGCGTTTCTGGTGGGTGCGCTCGCCGGTACTGGTGTCGCCGCGATCTTCGCATTCTTCACCGTACGCCTTCGCGCCGATCAGATCATCACAGGCACCGCGATCAACCTGCTCGCACTCGGCCTCACCGGATCGTTGTACGAAGCGCTCTACGGTGCGCGAGGTGCCGCACTGACGATTCCCACGATGGGTCCGCTGCGCATCGCTGGATTCGCATCACTTCCCATCGTTGGTCCCGCGCTGTTCGATCAGCCGATCGTCACCTATGCGCTTTACGCCCTTGCCCCGTTGGTGTGGTGGTGGGTGTACCGCACGCATGGCGGGCTGGCACTCCGCGTCGTTGGCGAGAATCCTGAGGCAGCCGAGGTGGCCGGCATCTCGCCGCATCGCATCCAGTGGATGGCCACGCTCTTCGGTGGCGTGCTTGGCGGCGCGAGTGGCGCGGTATTGGTCGTCGCCCAGGCCGGCACCTTTGCCGAAGGGATGTCCGCAGGCCGGGGGTTCATCGCGATTGCCATCGTCGTGCTCGGCCGCTGGCATCCGATTGGCGCGATGATCGCCGCGCTTCTCTTCGGTGCCGCAAGCGCGCTGCAGTTCGCTCTACAGGCGAGTGGCTTCCACGTGCCCTATCAACTTTTCCTGGCGCTGCCGTACCTGCTGACGCTGGCCGCGCTCGCGGGCGTCGCCGGAAAAACGAAGGCTCCAGCCGCGCTTGGAAGGCGATAGAACTCTTGTGACCGTCACGCTCCGGCGTGCACGCTCGTCCACTTCACCTTCCACGCCGTCGCGCCGACGCGCTCGAGAAGAGAATACGCGAGGCTCTCGTAGCCCTGGCGCTCGAGGACAATCGTCGGGCGCGCCGATGATCCGATACGAACCGCGGCAAGAATCTCCGTCGTCTCGATTCCCTCTTCCGTGCCTGACGTGCGCTCACCGTAGACGGTGTGATACCGACCGGTCGTCGCTCCGCTGTCGCGCTCGGCCACGAGCAGGATGTGCTCCTCGACCGGATTTGCTTCCTGCGGCACGCGGCGGATGATGTCGGCGACCAACGCTTGAACGCCCGGCGCGGACGTGAAGCGAAGCGCGAGTCGAACGGCGAAAGGAATTCCGCGGAAGGCGCTGGCCGTATCGTTGGGCAGTGCCGAGGCGAGCCGTGCGACTTCGGCCACGAACTGCGCCGAGTCGACGCGGGTGGCTCCGGCAATGGAATCGAGCGGCACGGGTTGAGCGCGTCCCGCCGCGAAGCCGATCATCCAACGCGGTAGGCTGGTGCTCTCGAGCGGCGCGAGTGTCGCCGTGGGCCACTCCGTGGCGCCAGGCGTGATCCACTCCATTCCCGCAAGCGTCGCAATGCGCGCGCGTCCAACCCGCCCTGACCGCGCAAACAGATCGACCGTGGCAGCACGAATTCCCACGGAGCTAAAACGCACCGTGTCGGGCAACAGCGAATCGGTGTATTGCGGAAAGATCACCGCGGCGAGCGCGGCCGAGTCCTCGCGAACGAGCATCATCGGTCCTGCTGCGGAGTCCCATGTCGATTGCACAGCGCGCGGTGTGATCGACTCCACCACAGGCGGAGTGGTAGTCACGACGTGCGTCGTATCGGAGCGTGGTGGCTTGCGCGTCTGGTCACACGCGGCGAGCATGAGCGCCAGCACGAGTGTGGCGAGCACGACCACGTGTGGCCGGCGAGAGCTGGACGAGGCGAAAAGCATTCTCTGCAACTTGTCGGTGCCCGGCGAGAGCGTCAACGGAAGGCGGGGCGGTGGTCTACGTCAGTCGACGTATTCTTGCGCTTGCCCTCTCGGCGCACTGTGAGAAACGACCCAAACCGAGGCGCACGCATGGCCCATCCCGAAGTAGTGATTCCGATATCGTCGACGACTGTGGTGCGCGCGCCGTTTCGCGAGCGCATCAGCTGGGCGCTGTACGATTTTGCGAACACGATCTTCTCGATGAACATCGCGACGCTCTACTTCAACGTGTGGCTGATCTCCGACCTGCATGCACCAAACACCGCCGTCGCGGTCGGCAATGGGATCTCGTCGTTTCTAGTCGCCGTATCCATTCCAATTTTCGGCGCAATCTCCGATGCGCGCAGGCGGCGCGTCCCTTGGGTCGTCTGGCTCACGCTGATCGCGGTGGCCGCGACGATCGGCATGGGCGTCATCGGGCAGACGATTGTACCGCTCACCGGCGACAACGTCATCGGTGGCGTGACGATGCCCGCCGGCTGGCAGATCGGAGGCACGGCGCTCGCCGCCATTCTCGCCGCGTTTGTCTTGGCAAATTACACGTATCAGGGCGCGATACCGTTTTACAACGCGATGCTGCCGGATCTGGTGCCGCAGAGTGAGCAGGGGCGCCTCTCCGGCCTGGGCAGCGCGATGGGGTACATCGGAGCGATCCTTGGCGTGATTCTCATTGCGCCCTTTTTTGACGGCACCGTGCCGATGCTGGGAAAGGTTCCGTCGGGGATGATGCGCACGCTGCATTCGCTCGTGCCATTCACATCGCACGAGGGTAGGGCCGCGACCTTCGTGCCGACGGCGCTCTTGTTCCTACTCTTCTCGCTGCCGCTCTTTTTCTTCTGCCGCGACCACACTCCGGCCAAGGACAAGCGGCCGATCAGGCTGGGTGAGGCGTTCCGCTCGCTCTGGCAGACGTTTCGCGACACCAAACACCATCCCGGCGCCTTACGATTTATTCTCACTTCGTTTCTATATCAGGACGCGATGGGGACAATCGTTTCCTTCATGGCGATCTATGCGATCAAGGCCATGAAGTTCGAGAGTGGCACCGAACGCAAGCTGTTCATCGTGCTGACCATTCCGGCGGTGTTCGGCGCATACTTCGCCGGCAAGCTGGTCGACAAGATCGGCCCCAAGAAAACCTTGATGGGCGTGCTGACATGCTGGATCGCGCTCCTCATCGGTCTGATCTTTGTTCCCAGCCAGTCCGCATTCTGGGCCCTCGGCTTCGGCATTGGCTTCATCTTCGGTGGCGTCTCCACCGCTGAACGACCGTTGCTGCTCACACTCATTCCCAAGGAGGAAGCGGGACGCTTCTTCAGCCTCATGGTTCTTTCTTCCCGCGCCGCGGCGATTCTTGGCCCATTCGTGTGGGCCTTCGCCGTCGACGGGCTCACACCGCAATTCGGAGAAGGCTTCGCGTATCGCGCCGCCGTCGGCACGGTTTCCGTCGGCTTCGTGCTCGCGCTCGCGCTGCTCTCAACCGTGCCGGATCGATTCAAGCGCGGATCGCTGGTACAGTCCCCGATCGGCAGCTGAATGCTTTATAGGCTGATCCGTTGGATAGCGACCGTCGCGCTACGGTGGTTCTATCGCGACGTCGAGATTGATGGCATTGATCGCGTGCCTCGCACGGGCCCGGTGCTGCTCACCGTCAATCACCCCAATGCACTCGTCGACGTGCTCGCCGTCGCCACCGCGATTCCGCGCCGGATCACCTTCACCGGCAAGGCGGTGCTCTTTGACAATCCGCTCCTGCGCCTCTTTCTCCCGCTGATGGGGTTCGTTCCACTCAAGCGGGTGAAGGATGAGGCGCGGCACGATCCGGCAGCACAAGTTGACGCCAGCCGTAACGTCGATGCGTTCCGTGCGATTCTCGACGCGCTGGCCACCGGCGGAGCGGTTCTCATCTTTCCTGAAGGAATCAGCCACAACGATCCCGCGCTCGCGCCACTCAAGACGGGAGCGGCACGCATCGCCCTCCAAGCGCGCAATGATCGCGGCATCCGCGATCTTGCCATCGTCCCGATCGGATTGACCTTTGAGGAGAAGTGGCGTCCGCGTACGCGCATTTTCGTCCACGTCGGCGAGCCGATCACCATGGCCGCGTGGCCGGTGGCGAACGAATCGCATCACACGGATCAACTCGCGCGTGAGCTCACTGCCGAGATCGATGCGCGTCTCCGTGCCATCACGCTCAACTTTCCAACCGCTGATGAGGCCGAGCGACTGCTAGGTGTCGCCCGGTTGCTCGCCGGTGTTTTCGACGATCCACGCCCACTCGGCTCTCCGGATCCGCCACTCGGCGATCAAATGCGCATCGTCCGGCGCATCGAGGCCGTGCGTGATGCGCTTCCGCCGGAGTCGGTGAGCAGCGTCCGGCGCTTTCTCGACCGGCTCGAGAGCTTACGCGTTGCGCTGGCGCGTCGGGCAATCGTTCCCAACGAAGTGAATCTTTCTCCAAAGCTCCGGCACGGTGCGGTGTTCGCCATCCGCGAGCTGGCGATCATTACGCTACTAGGCCCCATCGCGTTATGGGGTCGCCTCAATCACTGGATTCCACTCGAGCTCTCGATGTGGATCGCACGGCGCCGCAGCAGAAGTCCGGAAGACCCGGCCATGAATACGCTCGTCATCGGCCTGCTGTTTACTCTGGTGGCGTACGTGGCGCAGACCGCGCTCGTTTACCACTTCGCCGGCGGTCGCTGGGCGACATTGTATCTCCTCTCGCTTCCAGCCGCGGCTACGTGGGATCTGCGCTTTCGCGATCGCATGCGTCGCGCACGTCAGCGAATGCGAACGTATTTCCGCTTCCGGAGGGAGCCCGAGCTTCGCGAGCGGCTGCAGCGCGAGATTGGCGATGTTCGCGCCGAGGCACTCGCATTGGAGCAGATGGGACTCGGCTAGACATCGGGTAAGAACTTTCCGACGAGATCCCAGTGCCACGCCTCTCGCCGCTCACCGCTGCGCGGATCCTTGAGCGGCTTGTGCTGCAATCGCGACTCGGCGATCCCAATGGCGCGTCCATACTCGAGCAGCCGCTCACGGTTCGTCGACACGAGATGCGCCATCGGTGTACCGCGATAAATGTGGCGATGTAGCCATAGTCCGCCATCCATCGCGAAGATCATCCCGTCTCGCCGCTTTGCAAACTCACGATACGGCACAGCAGACCCGGACCGCGTCACGCCTTGGCATCCACCCAGTTGCGGCCTGCGCCGAGATCAACCACAAGCGGCACTGACAGCGTCGCCGCGCTCTCCATCTGCTGCTTGATCATCGCGCGCACCGTGTCGACTTCCTCCGGCGGTGCTTCGAAGACGAGCTCATCGTGCACCTGAAGCAGCATCCGCGTCTCATACGATGTGCTGAGCGCTCCGGCGATCTGAATCATTGCAATCTTGATCAAGTCGGCCGCTGAGCCCTGGATCGGTGAGTTGGTCGCGGTCCGTTCACCGAACGCACGCACGCTGAAGTTTCGGTCGCGCAGCTCCGGGATGAAGCGACGGCGGCCAAAGATTGTCTGCACATAGCCGTTCTCGCGCGCGTACTCGACCTGCGAATCCAGGTAGGCACGAATGCCCTTGAAGCGCTCGAAGTACTCCGCGATGAACCGCTTTGCCTCGGCGTGCTCGATGCGCAGCTGGCGAGAAAGTGCATGCGCTCCCTGTCCATAGATCGTCGCGAAGTTGATTGTCTTCGCCCGCGCGCGCATGTCGCTCGTCACGCCGTCCACCGGCACGTCGAAGATCACCGCCGCTGTCTGCCGATGGATGTCGCCACCCGCGCGGAAGGCACTGACGAAGGCCGGATCATCCGACAGATGCGCAAGCAACCGCAGCTCGATTTGGGAGTAGTCGGCCGAGATGAGATACCAGCCCTTCTGCGGCACGAAGCCACGTCGGATGTCACGGCCGAGCTCTCGCCGAATTGGGATGTTTTGCAGATTTGGATCGCTCGATGAGAGCCGGCCGGTCGACGCGACGGTCTGATTGAACGACGTGTGCAGCCGCTGCGTGCTCGGGTTGACGAGCGCGGGAAGCGCATCGAGGTAGGTGCTCTCGAGCTTGGCGAGCTCGCGGTACTCCATGAGGAGCGTCGGAAGTGCGTGCCCTTGCTCGGCGAGTTCGTTGAGCACACTGGCATCCGTCGACGGACCACTCGGCGTGCGCTTGAGCACCGGCAGCTTGAGCTGCTCGAAGAGCACCTCTCGCAGCTTTGGGTTCGAGTTGACGTTGAACTCGGAGCCGGCCTCTTTGTAGATCGCCTGCTCGGCCGCTTGGCGCTCCTTGTGAAATCGTTCCTTGAGCGACGCAAACCACGCCTGATCGATCGAGATGCCGGTCCATTCCATCTCCGCCAGGACATCGATCAATGGCATCTCGATCTCACGGAACAGCTGCGTAAGCCCATACGTCTCGAGCTGCGGCTCGAAGTGCGCGCGCAATTGAAAGGCTATGTCGGCATCCTCACACGAATAGTCGCGGGCGCAATCGATCGGGCATTCATCGAAGGGGATCGTCTTGTTCCCCTTACCGCACAGGTCCTCGATCGACGTCATCGTGTGATCGAGAAACTCGAGCGCCAGTACATCGAGCCCGTGCGATCGCCGCCCCGGATCGAGCACGTAGCTCGCGATCATCGTATCGAAGTCGAGACCGCGAAGTGTGATGCCGGCGCGCCGGAGGGTGAGCATATCGTACTTTGAGTTCTGCGCCGTTTTGCGAACCGAGGCATCCTCGAGTAGCTGAAGCAGCGGCGCCATTTCCGGCGAATCGATCGGCGGTAGATTCTTCACCGCGTGACGGCGCTCGGCGAGTGCGCGCGCAGCGATGCTTCCAGGATCTGTGCTCGCGATTTTTTTCTTCTTCGCCGGCTTCTTGGCTTCCACTTCTTCCATCTCTTCCAGCGGATCATCACCGCCGCGAACGAGGCCGCGATCTTCAGGCGCATCCGTCGGCGAGCGATCTCCGGCAGCATCGATCAAGAGGAGATTGCCCTGAGCCGGAGCGTGCGCCCGATGCCGCAGCGGGAAGTAGTATGCTTCGCCTGGCGCGACGGCGATCGAGATGGACACGAGTGTCGAGCGCAGTGGGTCGCTCTTCTGCGGGCTATCACTGTCGATCACCGTTTCGGTATCGATCGAGATGAAGGGTACCGACCGCGCACGCGCGACGATCTCACGCATCTGATCGATCGTGTCGACCGTGACGTACTTCGTCGGCTCGGGCTCAGCTGCTGGTGTCGCAGGCTCGGCAAAGCCAGCATGCTCCTTGGCTAGGCCGTGAAATTCCAGCTCGACGAAGAGGTCTTTGAGTCGCGTGTGGTCCGGAGAGACAACGGCGAGATCGCCGAGCTCGAGCGGCACCGGCAAATCGTAGCGAATAGTTACTAATTCCTTCGAGAGCCGCGCTTCGGCCTCGTGCGCCATCAATGCTTCCCGCGGCCGCTTTTTGGTCAACGTCGGCGCCGCGGCGATGATCGCCTCGAGATCCCCGTAGGTCTCCACCAACTCACGCGCGGTCTTGTCACCGATGCCCTTCACGCCTGGCACATTGTCGCTCGAGTCACCAACGAGCGCGAGATAGTCGGTCACTCGCTCTGGCGGTACGCCCAGTCGCTCACTGGCGTTTTCCATCCCGACCCATTGCTCTTCGACCGCCGACGCACCGCCGCGCCCAGGATTGAGCAACCAGATACCCGGCCGCACGAGCTGCTGGAAATCCTTGTCTCCCGACACGACGATGACATTGACGTTCTGCTCGACACCTTGCTGGGCCAGCGTGCCAATCACGTCGTCGGCCTCGTAACCGGGACACACCAGCACCTTGATGCGATACGCCTCGAGGAGCTGGGTGATTCGCTCCATGCCACGATCGAAGTCGTGTTGCAGCTCGTCGCTCAGTTTCTCGCGCGTCGCCTTGTACGCCGGATATTTCTCATGTCGAAACGAGAGCCCCGAGTCATGCACCCAACCGACATACTCCGGCTTGTGTTGCTCGAGCATCCGATTCACAAAGTTGACGATCCCCCACGCCGCCGACGTGTTCTCTCCGCGGCTGGTCGTCAGCGGACGCGAGATGAGCGCGAAGAAGGCACGATAGATCAGCGCGTATCCATCGACGAGAAAGAGGCGGGGGGCGGCGGGAAGAATCATTGGGGAAAAATCGCGAGTATGAGGTGTCAGGTGCTAGGTGTCAGGTGTTGAGAGAGCCGATTCAGATATCGCCCCCTTAACACCTGACACCTAGCACCTTAACACCTGCAAAAAAACTCGCCCTGTCGTCGAGACAGAGCGAGTCGGGCATCACCGAGGTCGTACGATTCGCCGTCGCCTAAACGGCAGGCGGGGCACCATCGGATGGCCTGCGTAAGGGAGGGTCGAGCGGAGTAGTGTCGAAAACGTGCTCGACGCCAAGTGTTGGACTTGCGCGCTGGTTGGCTAGACGCGCTGGACGTTGGCCGCGTGCAGCCCCTTCTCGCCCGTCTTGATCTCGAACTCCACTTCCTGCCCTTCGGCGAGGGTCTTGAAGCCGTCCATGGTGATCGCGCTGAAATGCACGAAGACGTCCTCGCCGCCCTCCTGTTCAATGAAGCCATATCCCTTGGCGTCATTGAACCATTTTACTCTCCCTCTGGCCATTCGACTGCCTCCTGCAGGGTGAACCTCTTCCTGCACAAGCCTGCACTGCAATGTGCGGGGCAAGCCGGCATCGGCTTTGCGGGGCTTATATAGGAGCAACTTGATTTTTTGTCAAGAGAAGGCTATGCCCGGCAACAGGATAGGCCATCACCAGTTGTACAGCGCGCGGTAGAGCTCCGCGTTTCGCTGCACGACGCGTACGTACTCGCGTGTCTCTACAAATGGAATTCGCTCAGCGAATACTTCCGCGTCGGCGACACCGGCGCGCGATGACCATCGCTTTACTCGAGAGCCGCCAGCGTTGTATGCGGCGAGCAATCGCGTGAGATCGTCATATTGCCGCGCGAATGTCGCGAAGTGTCGCACGCCAATCGCGATGTTGATCTCGGGCTCGTTGAGCATCGCCGTCGTCCATTCGGTGATGCCGAGTGAGCGGCCAACGTCACGCCCCACAGCCGGCATGATCTGCATCAGCCCTCGTGCACCAGCGACGGATATGGCTCGCGAATTCCAGTTCGATTCCTGCCTGATGAGTCCCGCAATCAGTGCTGGATCGACGCTCCGTGCTTTTGCTTCCGCGGCAAGCTCTTCACGGTCCAGCACCGCGTAGATCAGGCGATACGTTCGTGCATCCGCCGGCACACCGCGAGCGAGTGCTCTCCACCCAAGCTCTGCCGCGCGCGATGGTAGCTCCGCACGGAGAAATCCAAACGCCGTCGCGATAATGCGATCGAGCAAGGGCGACGCGAGACCATCGGCCGACAGGCGTTCGTACTCGAAGCGCGCCTCGACATCCATCCCCAATGCATCCAGAAGCGCCGCGCGAGCGAAGGCGCTGTCAACCGCGCCTACGTGCGGATAGCTCTCGGTGCTCGACGGCGGAGCCGGTATTGAAACGCCAAGTCGGCGCGCGGACAGCATGGCGTAGTAGGAGTAGGGCTGCTTCGCGATTACCTCGCGCCACCGTGCCTGGGCACGTTCGGTCTCACCGGTAGCATTCCAGGACCGCCCACTCCAATACATCGACGCGGTCGCTTCATCGCTCGTGGGGTAACGGGCGCGTAATGAGTCCATCTCGACCGCGGCCTGGCGATTTGATCGCTGCACGAAGGCGATGATCGCCGCCTGAAAGTGCGAGCGTGCTGCAACGCTTCCCGCCGGAAAGCTACGAGCGGCGTCAAGGTAGAGCGTCCGTGCTTCGTCATCATGGCCATCGTCGGACGCGAGATCAGCCAGTAACGCATACGCGAGTGCTGCGGAGCTGTCTTGCAACGTGCTTCCTGCGTCTGTTGTGATGCCGCGCAGTATGGTACGCGCAGCTTCACGATCACCCGCCGCGAGTAGTGCTCGTGCTCGTTGGTACGATGCGGCTAGCGTGCGAACGAGAGCAAACTGCTCTGCCGCTTCTCGTTGTTTGCTTAGTCTCGCGAGCACCGACCCATAAAGCATCCGATTCGCAGCTTGATCCGTCGTGTCAATGACATTGGGCGTTAGGAACGCCCGCGCGAAGCCCTCTGCGGCTCGGCTGAATGGACCCGAGCGCGTGGCGCTTCGTGCTACGACTAGTTCATCAGCCCTGGCAAGAGATGGGGCGATGCGGTCGAGCACCTCGGTCGCCGTTCGTGCCTCTGACGATCCGGTATGACTCGCGATGAAAGCAATCAGCTCGTGCCGGACTCGGAGAGTGTCGGCTTCATCTCGCGCGAGTGCGATCTCCAGCCGTAGTGCAGAGACCAATGCGCTTGGCGTTCCAATTCCACGATACGCGCGGACAGCGCCGGCCAAGTCACCTGTGCGCTCTCGTGCCCCCGCGTCAGTCCAGGCGATGCGAGCACGCGCGACGGACGTACGAACCGCGGCATATTCTTGCTCTCGCGTCGCGCTGTCTGCGATGACGCCCGCTGCACGTAACCGGAGCCAGTCTTCAGCGCCCTGCAGCACCTTGGCGGCCTCGTTGTACTCCACGTGCGCGCTGTCTCGTTGGTCTACGCGGTCGAAGGCTCTGGCCAGCAGCACGAGCCGTAGGCCACGGCTCTCCCGCGGTGAACTGGCCTGAAGTGCGCGATGCAGGTGCGTGATGGCGAGTGAGTCGCCACTCGCTGTGCCCTTTGCCAACGCGGATTGAGCGAGGAGCATCTGTCCACGACCGCCAAAGAGCGTGTCGATCCAGATTTCATGCTCGAGCAGCCGGTCTGTCTCCAGCCAGTTACTCCATCTCGATGCCGCTGTCGCCGCGATCAGAACTGTTGCTGGTGTGCGTCGCGGTGGCTCTATGAGCGCCGGCGCAATCACCTTACTCGCCGCCCAGGGTCTTCCCGATGCCAATGCCCGCTGTGCTGCTTGTCCCGCTGGATCAGTCGTCGTCACCGCGACCGTATCTCTCTGAGCTTTCGCCGTCCGAGCTACTACAAAGATCAGAATGGTGCAGGAGAAAATCGTTGCTTCCAAGAACAGTCTACGGCTCACTGATCCCGTCCGCGCTCACGTTTCGCGAGGCTCTCGAAGTCGGATTCGCTTCCTACCGTCAGCCTCCAGTGGCCAAAACCGGTCTGGTCGATGAACACCAGTCGCAGCTGATGTTGCCCAAACAGCCACACCTGCGCGCGCCCACGTTGATTCACGGCACTCTCTGCCTGCTCTACGATCTGATCCGGCTCTCCGAGTGTAATGAACACTTTGCCTCGATCGGTAAGCCATCCTTGGACCGCTTCATCGCGATAGCGCTCGTTCGCCAGTTGCAGCCGGGCAAAGTAAGCACGAAGCCCTTCATGCTCCATCGTCCCCGGCACCGGATCACTCAGGGCAAGAAATTCGGTCCACGCGGCAGCGCGTCCCTCCGGTGGTGCATTCCGAAGTGCATCAAGGCGATCGGCGGGTGCGAAATAGCGTAGATAGCTCAACATTTCATCGAAACCGAGAATCGCCCATTCCTCTCCCAAGCTGACGAAAAGCGGGGTGCGCACACTGTCCGCTCGAGCTCGATTCGATGTCGGATCAACGACGGACGCGGTCAGCATCGAACGGCCAACACCAATCTTTGCCAATGGAATCGCCAGAATTCCCGAGGATATCTTTCCCTCTCGCACGAGCGCTACCGTATCACGCCAGGCAACGGCATCTTTCTCGTTTCGGGATGTGAGCGCGATACGTACTCTGGGATCGAGTCCATAGCCCTCGAGATAGATCACCAGTCCCGTATCCCGCCCAAAGACGGCCATCCCTCGCGGATTTGCCACCAATGACGGCGGAGCATCCATCGATGTGCGAGGCGATGCTCGGTACACCGCAATCGGTGTCGAAAGCGTTCCCGGCCCCAGCCTGGGCACATTGAGAGTGCGCTCCTGAGTGCCAGCTCGTGCACTGCCTGCATCGCGTACGCTAACTGAAAACGTGTATCGGCCAGGAAGGAGAGCAACGAATTGCTGGAAGACGATGCTCTCATCCGTTCGCGTCGTCTCGCGAGACGATGTGACGCGCACGATCTGCTGCGTCACGATGCGTCTGATGATGGTGTCTGGCTCACCGGACGCTCGGACCTCTACGGTGACGGTATACGCCGCTCGCTGTACATCCCCTTCTGGCGAGAAAGTCAACGCATGATTCGCCATCGATAACGCCACGAGAACGATCGTCGTGTCGGGCCTATGGCCGGAGAGAAAGCGAGCGTCACCCACGAAGGGAAGTGGCTCTCCGTTGGCGAGTAGCCCGGCAGACATGTAGATACTCGTTGGATCAAAGATCCGATTCGACGGCGCTCTCCGGGGTGCGCCGGAAGCGATTACGGTGGAGGGCCGCTCCGCTGGTGCCCCGCCACTCGAGCACCTGTTGAGCGACAGTACCAACGTCAGCAGCACACTTGGAAATATCACGATTGACCGAGCACGACGAAAATTCAACAACGGCAACTCCAGAAAACGGCTCGGCAGATCTGGGAATGCTGCCCCGGTTCTAGCCTCATGTCGCTTGCTCGGCCCCGCTTGCGCGATTAGCTTCGCCGGCGTGACTCGAGAAGATTTGACCGGCACCACGCTGGGTGGCTACGGCATTCAGGATATGGTCGGTGAAGGGGGAACGGCAGTGGTGTATCGCGCCAGCCACCCCGACCACGGAATTGTCGCCGTGAAGGTGCTCCGCGAGAAGCTGCGCAACGACCAAACGGCCGTTGCGCGTTTTCTCCGTGAAGCGACATACGGTACCCGCGTTGCGCATCCCAACGTCGTCCGGACGATCGAGATCGGCGAAGCGCGCGCGGGTCTGCACTTCCTCGCCACCGAGTGGGCAACGGGTGAGCTTCTCGAGAAGTATGCGAAGCGCAACACGCCGCTTCCGCGCGAAGAAGTCGCCACGATCATCGAGCAAATAGCGAACGCCGTCGACGCCGCCCATCGCGTCGGCATCGTGCATCGCGACCTGAAGCCCGAGAACGTGATGTACGATCCGGAAACGAAGACGATCAAGCTACTCGACTTTGGCATCGCCGCTGAGGCAGATCTTTCGCCTGAGGAACGCCTTACCCGCGCTGGATTCTTCGTCGGCACCTTGATGTACGTCGCGCCCGAAGCACTCTCCGGACAGCTCGTGACCGCTGCGGCCGATCAGTATTCGCTCGCGACGATCGCGTACTATCTCCTCACGGGCTGCCTTCCCTACCTCGGCAAGTCGCAGCGTGAGCTTTTTACCCAGCTCTTGTCTCAGCCGCCGGTTCCACTCAACGCGGCTCGCAAGGGACTCACCTTCGAGCCTGGCGTTGAGCAAGTCACCATGCGTGGCCTCTCCCGAGTGCCCACTGAGCGGTATGCGAATGTCGTTGCCTTCGCTGGGGAGCTCAAGAAAGCGCTTCTCGCGCCAGCATCACCGCAGAAGTCTGATGGTGGCGGGTTTTTCGCCCGACTGCGCTCCAAGCTCTCCGGCGAAGAGTAGCGTGTCAGCCTTCAGGAGTGAGCGTCGGCGCGGCAGATTCGTTCGGTGGCGTACTCCGGACCTCCGCGACGCTGCTTAGCACCATCGGTGGCATCCCGACCACTGATCGTTCTTCACCCACTGTATCGACCACGTTACTGGACGCATCCGACGGGTCGATAGTCAGCCACAGCGTGAAGGTCGACCCTTTGCCCAGTTCGCTGTCCACCGTAATGTCGCCGCCGAGCAAGCGCGCCAGCCGGCGTGAAATCGGAAGACCAAGTCCAGTCCCACGCATCATCGACTCACCACGCGGTCCCGCATTTACCTGCTCAAACTCGTCGAAAATCCGGCTGAGATCCTTGCGAGCAATGCCAATTCCTGTATCGGCAACCTGAAGCGCAATCCAGAGCGGCTTCGCACTGGTTATACGAAGCGCGGCGCTGTTCGGATCGAGCGTTGGCGGCGGTATCGTGGGAAGCTCTGATGGATCGTGAACGAGGAACGCACGAATCGCGATACCGCCCGTCTGTGTGTACTTCACACCGTTGCCGATCAGATTGACCAGAATCTGTCGCAGATGCGTCGGGTCCGTTCGAACCTTAGGCAGAACTCGGCCAATGGCGACGGAAAGACTCAGCCCACGCTCGTTGACCAATGATTCCACCTCACTCGCGACATTAATGGCAAATGCCCGTAGCTCTACCAACTCGGTGTGTACCTCGAGCCGGCCAGCCGCCATTTTTGCGATGTCGAGCACCTGATCCACCAAGTGCCGCAGATGATTGGCCGATGATGCGACTCGATCGACCGGACTGACCTGCCTCGGCGCGAGCTCTCCATACACACCATCGCGCAATAGATCGACAAAACCAACGATGGCATTGAGCGGCGTACGCAATTCGTGCGACACGTTTGCTAGAAATTCGCTCTTTGCTTGATTCGCCCGAAGTAGCTCCAATGAAAGTCGCTCGAGTTCTGCCGATCGCTCAGCAAGTCGCGTGTTCTGCCGAAGCTCATGGAAAAGCGCGACGAAGAGTGCGGTAAGTGTCGCCAGACCAAGGCCCCAGAGTAACGCTCGTACTCTCCAGGCCTTCGCGCCATGTGCGACGACGATTACCCATCGTCCCTCTCCCGGCACGCGCACAATCGCACTGTCACGATAGAATGGTCCGGTCCGCGGTGGAACTCCCTCCGCTGCAACGACAACTCCGTTTGCGATGAGCGTCAGTTCATTCACCTTATGTTCGCGCCGGTGTTGCACGTGATCGAGAATCGCCGCCGACGTAATCGATGCTCCTGCAAAGCCTGTGAGCTTTCCACCGATGAAAAGCGGCTCGAGAAGCACGACTCCAGGCTCGCCTATAAGGAGCGCGCGCCGCGGCAGAATCTGGGTCCGCTTGGTTGTGCGAGCCCGTTCCGCAATTGTGCTGTCAAGGCGGAAACCGGTCGGGAGTCTTGGAGTGGCGGCATCATACGCCAGCTGATGGAGCACGATCCCAGTCGAGTCCGTGTCGAAGATCCGACGCAAGGCCGGTGCGTATTCACGCAGCGCCATTGCCACAGATGTAAAGTCGCTATCGGACGAGGCGTGTTCTGGATCGAGATGAAGCGCACGCACAGCTTGTAGTGCTTCCGCATGCGCTGCAAGAAATCCTTCAGCCAGCGCTGCGGACTCTTTGGCATCTACCTCGACCTCAGCACGATCAGCTCGCGCGATCGCGCGATCTACGCCATAGAGTGCCCAAAGCGCGGCGCCAAGTGCCGCAGCAAGTGCAATCGATGAGACGCGCATCCGCGACATCATTGCCATTGATGCCACCACGCGCGGCGATTGACGCCAGTCATCCAGACGGCGAACCTACCGGCATGAATGATCCTTCTCCGCATCAGCGACTGACGCAGCTGATTCAGCTTTTGGCGCACCGCTCCGCACGTCGAGGACAGTTTACCTTGTCTTCCGGCCGGACATCCTCACTGTACATCGACGCGCGACTGACGACAATGAGCCCCGATGGGCTGTCACTCATCGGCCCGCTCGGCTTGAGGGCAATCGAGGAGAGCCCCTGGGCGGTGCAATCCATCGGCGGTCTTACACTCGGCGCGGACCCCATGACCTATGCGATTAGCTACGCTAGCGCGCTTGCCGGCCGGCCTCTTCGTGCTTTTAGCGTTCGAAAGGAGGCCAAAACTCACGGCACCGGCAAGCGTATCGAGGGATCTTACTCCCCAGGCGACCGCGTGGCGATTATCGAAGACGTCATCACCACTGGTGGGAGCGCACTCCGTGCTGCGGAGGTTCTCCAGGCTGACGGTGGCCAGGTTGCTGGCATTCTCGCGCTGGTTGACCGAGAAGAGGGCGGGCGCGAGGCGATTGAAGCCGCGGGCTACCCGGTTCTGGCACTCATTACCGGGACTCAGGTGCTGGAAGCAATGCTCCACGCCTAGCCGTTTTATATAGTAGCGCGCAGGTACTAACTCTAACAACCTGGCTGATAACAGCTTGGGTTAATTGGTATTTAGTAGCGCATAAATACTATTGTTAAGCAACCTCTGCATGCCTGAGTGATTCGTTCCCTTCCCATTTTTGACGGGTGCCAAGCGGGGAAAACTCCCGCAGAACATCGCCAAAGGGAAGCACGAGCTCGTCACGAAATCGTCGAACCATGCGCTCGCCATCGTAGCGCCGCCGAAAATCCAGAGCAGTCATGCCCAGCATGGTTCGTACGTGTCTGCCGAAGCTTTGCGGTGATGAGTATTCGAGGTGGTTCGACACATCGGCGACCGACAGACCGGGGTTCTCAAACACGCGGGCTGCTTGCGTAAGCCGAGCCATGGCGAGATAGCGCTTTGGCGCCGGCAAATGTGCCCTGAAAAAACGGCTCATCAGCGTCGTGGGAAGCACCTGCAGTTTCCTCGCAAGCTGCCGCACCGTAGAGACGCGAGCCGGGCTGGTGAATAGCAGCTCAAAGAATCGCCAGCAGTCCTCGGGTGCACCTACTAAATCGAGCACGAGTTGCCCGAGAGCGACTCGGCCGATGTCACCTGAACGATCGGCCATGATTACATCGCGCAACTCCCGCCAGCCACCGGGCTGCCGGACATCGATCAGAGTTCGTACACCCGATTGACCCAATGACAGCACAGCCTGAGGGGTGGAGAGGTCGAGCTGAGTCAGCAATGCTACGGCAGGAATCCGTGGAAATTCACGCACAAGTCCCGCAACACGTGGAACATCCTGTTCTGCGCATCGTGCGACCGAGACGAGTACGGCACTGACGCGTTGCTCTTTTACATCCCGGATTACATCGTCGATCGAGTCCCTGTGATAGGTCCGGTAGAGTCCCTCACCAGCCGCGTCGACTTTTGTCCGTTCGAGCGGAGAGAGCATCGTGGCAACAGAGGTAAGCGGCAAGCGCAACGGAGGGGGGGCAAGCATGGCAGTCCTCGAGATGACGAGGGATTACAGGCGCTACGCGAATACGCGTGACGTTAGAATCCTCGATCACCACAGAGTCAGTGCATCGGTGCTACTTCGATGCGTCGGCGCTGGCCCTGCGTCATACAGCCGCCAGAATAGATCATCTTGCCGGCCCACATTTCATATTCAAACCAAAGCATGCTCACCCAATGTCGCGTCACAGATCTGGTTCTTTTCGTCACGGCACTTTGTGGCATCACTGCCTGCGATTCAGGCGGGCGTCGGAAAAGACCCGCAATATCGGACGACATTCGGGTCGCTGTCGTAGATCGCGTCACACTGCGCGTTATTGGCAGCGACACGCTGAGTGATTCTGCGCGAGTCCTAGCGGTCTACGCCGAGCCAGATGGTGATGACATTGCCTTTCTCTTCGAAGATCCTGCGAAGGGCATCACTTCTGGACTTGGTTTGATCGATCGAGCGCATAACGATATCCATCTCATCTGGCCCGATTCGGTTGTGCAGGTAGCGTGGCCAGCTGCTCATCGCCTTGCTTTTCGCTCGCTAATGGGCAAGGGGGTGCTGGAGGTGGGTAACGTTCATGCAGATACTGTTCGTGCTATAGCAATCCTTGGCGATACGCTCGCGATCGCACGATCATCTGTTCAACTCCCGGCTGACCTTACGGTTCGAGCACGAGCTACTGCGTTGCTCGATTCTATCCGGCTACAGCCCGCTGGCAAGCCTCAGCGCTCTGCTCTCAGGTATCAGCCCGCAGTTGTCCTTCGAGCTCCTGGTGATTCTTCCCTCGCTGCGTTCTACGCCATCGCAATCGACAGCGTTGGGCGACGGCAGAATCCGTACTGGTACATGCTGGATCTTCGCACTGGTCGGGCAATCGTGATTGATCACATTTTTGGTGTCGCCCGGGATCTTCCGGAAAGTGCGGGGCGCTGGCGCGATGGTGCGCACTTTGTGTACGGCAAAGCAAATATCCTGCGCGAGGCGACGATTACTAGAAAGTGATGCTATCTTGAGGCACGTCATCGACCGGACGGTCGCGACACGGAACTTCGGTTACCGATCGAGGAAAGTCCGGGCTCCATAGGGCTGACCGCCAGGTAACTCCTGGGCGCACGATCCCATCGGGCTCGCGCGACGGACAGTGCCACAGAGAATAGACCGCCGATGGCCGTTGGGAAACCAGCGGATCAGGTAAGGGTGAAAAGGTGGGGTAAGAGCCCACCGCGCGGCTGGTAACAGACGCGGCATGGTAAACCCCGGCCGGAGCAAGGCCAAATAGGCGGCGAGAGACGGCCCGTCTCAACAACGCCGGCGACGCAAGTTACCGGTGAGCCGCGGGTAGGCTGCTAGAGCACACGGGTGACCGTGTGCCGAGAGAAATGACCGTCCGAGCGCTTCACCGCGCTCGACAGGACCCGGCTTATAGGTCGATGACAATCGGCTCCGGATGGGAAGTTTTCCATCCGGAGCCGATTGATTTGTACAGCACTCTATTAGTATCGTCGCGCTACTATTTAATCCCCTGCGCTTAGTCGACGAGTCGGAGCGGCATCACAAGACAGAGATACTTTGCCGGGTCGTCCCAGCCGGCGGGCTCGATTGTACAGGCTCGCTCCGGGGCTTTGAAGGTCATTCGAACTTCTTCAGTAGGCATGTAGCGCAAAATCTCTAGCAAATACGTCGCATTGAATCCGATCTCGAGGGGATCTCCTTCAAAGCTGATCGGCAGCTCGTCCTGCGCTTCACCGAGATCAGGTGTCTGTACGCTGAACTTGAGCATCCCTGCATTGAACGCCATCCGAATGCGATGGGTCTGGTCACTGGCAATTACAGACATCCGACGGAGCGCCCCAAGCAGAGCGTTCTTATCGGCCAATGCGATGCGGTCGTTGTCTTTAGGAATGACCTGTTCGTAGTTCGGGTACGGCCCTTCAATCAGTCTTGTATAGACTGCGGTGAATGGCGAGCGAAAGCCAAGGTGATTGTCACCACGTGCGATCTCGAGTTCTTCCTCGGCCGGAAATAGACGCCGGATCTGTTCAAGCGCTTTAGGAGGAACAATTAGGTCGCCACCCGGTGCACCGGCTGAGGTAATCGGAACCTCCATCTTTGCCAAGCGATGGCCGTTAGTTGCCACCATTCGCATCCGATCAGGGCGGAGCTCCCACAGCACCCCATTTAGAATCGGCCGGCTTTCCTCTGTTGACGCGGCGAATGCTGTGTGAGCAATCAGCTTCTGCAGCTCACCGGACCGAATCCGCCAGCTTTCATCAAAACGAACCGCTGGAAAACTCGGAAATTCGTCCCGTGGTAAACCAAGAAGACGAAAACGCGAACGGCTGCACTCGATCGTGATCTTTTGCTCGCCGGCTGCACTGATCTTTACCGGAGCTGACGGGAGCTCACGGACGATCTCAGCCAGCTTCTTTGCCGGGATAGTGACTGCGCCGCTTGTATCGACATCTGCGCTTACCTCGGTACTGACCGCCATATCGAGATCAGTCCCAGACAAGCGAATCCCACGCTCTGTCGTCTCGACCAGGATATTCGCGAGAACAGGCAGTGTCGTCTTGGTCGGTACACTGGCAGCAACCGCGGACAAGGCTTCCTGCAATTTCTCACGCGCGATCGTAAATCGCATTACGTCTCTCCGGGGTCGTGCAGTAGGTCGTCCCGCAAGTAGTGCGGCGATGGGGTCCAGTTTAGCATGCAACGTTCGCGTGTGGAGATCGATGCCGGTAAAGCACTACTGCTTTTCTATAGAGAGAATCATCTAGCAGTAGTGGTAGAGAGTCTGGAGTTGTGGAAGAAACCGCGGAAGTTACGATATACGCGTCACTTGTCTAGCGCCAGGTGATGTGGACGTATGTCGAAAAGCTAGACGTTTTCTACGCTCTTCCCCAGACGACTTCTCAAGTCTGTGTATTAGTCAATCTTTCCAACATCGTTTTTGGCTAATTGCGGAGTTTTTCCAGAGTCCCACGCAACTTTTTGATTCTACCCGCGAAGACAACGTCAGCTGTCAGGGTGAGCTCGACCTTTTCAAGACTATGAATCACAGTGGAGTGATCTCTACCGCCAAAGTTGTTTCCAATCTCGACAAGCTGAAGACCCAGTAAATCCCGGATTAAGTACATCGCAATTTGCCGAGGAACCGTCAGATGCTTGATTCGACTCTTTGAACGCAAGCCTTCAACGGTTACGCCCCACTCCTTTGCTACCGCTAGCTGAATCGAGTCCGGCGTAAGTCCGGTCATCCCCTCGAGTGACTTAGAGCCATTTGAATTGTTTTCCCGAACTTTATCGCGCAGTGCTTCGCGCGCCAACTCAACACTGACGTCCTTGTGTCGCAATGAAGCGTAGGCAAGGAGTCGGATAATGCTGCCTTCGAGCTCTCTAACGCTCGATCGGACGTGCTCAGCGATAAACCGGATAACATCATCTGGAATGGTTAGCTCGAGATGATCCAAGCGAGCTTTATTCTGAAGAATCGCAATTCTGTGCTCAAAATCCGGCAACTCGATATCAGCGACCATTCCCCACTCGAATCTGCTGACTAAACGTGCCTCGAGGCCGGGGATCTCTTTTGGAGGCCGATCGCTGGTCAAAATAATTTGCCGGCCAGCCTCATAAAGGGCATTGAATGTGTGAAAAAACTCCTCCTGGGTCGCTTCTTTCCCCTTGAGGAAGTGGACATCGTCAATCAAGAGAAGGTCGGTTTCGCGATAGCGCCGGCGGAAGGCATGCGTTGTCCGGCCTTGGATCGACGCAACTAAATCGTTGGTGAATTGTTCTGTTCCAACGAAGGTGAGGCGGGTTTTTGGATTTCGCTGGACGATATCATGCGCAACTGCTTGCATCAGATGAGTCTTGCCAAGCCCTGTCGCACCATAGAGAAAGAGTGGATTGTAGACTTTTCCAGGAGCGGCGGCTACCGCCTGAGCTGCTGCCGCAGCGAGCTCGTTGCTTTTGCCGATAACGAAGTTTTGAAAAGTGTAGCGCGCACTGAGTTGTGAACTCCCGGCACCCGAGTCTTCAACGCCGCGATTTGCCTCACCCTTTTCCGGAGGCGGGGCGACAAAAAAATCCATCTGCGGCCGAGCTTTTCTCTCTTCATGAACTCGAAAGACAATTTGCATGGGATACCCTAGTGCGATAGCCGCATGACTCGCTAAGAGTTCAGCATGCTTGCTTTCATTCCATTCAGCGGCAAAACGATCCGGACAGCCAACGACCAGCGTGCCATTGTCCACAGCTAAGGCCTCTGTTGGCTCGAGCCATGTACGATATGTCTGTTCTGGGAGCTCGTGACGTACACGTTCGAGCAGCCGAGACCAGGCTTCTGTGGCAGTCAGTGACATGGCAGCGGGAATGTGGATAAGTGATGGGGACGAAGCTTGGGCCGCGAATGTGGAAAAGTCAACTAAGATTATTCTTGGATGTTCCATAGTTTTACGAGTGGAACAACTCAGCAAGCACCACACGGTGTGGCGCGTACTTCATAATCCAGGTATTGCCCAAAGTGCCGACAGTGACTACAATTACGGGCTGTACCTCGCTGATTTTCGAACAGTTCTGGAGTTTCTGTCATGGGCAAGCCTACTTACCGTCCCCGGAATAAGTGGCGCATCCGGACGCACGGCTTTCGTACTCGTATGTCGACTCGATGGGGACGTGCTGTATTGAGCCGTCGCAGGAAAAAGGGCCGCAAGCGGTTGACGGTGCAGATCCCGTCCAAATACGCAGGCGCCTGATCGCACGCGGTTTCCGCGCAGCCATCGGCTGACCCGCGCGACCGAGATTGGTGCTGTGGCACGAGAGGGGAAGCGTATCCGGACTGAGCATCTCGAGCTCCGGGCTAGCGCTTCCCCTCGGCCACATCCGCGTGTTGGCTTCATTGTTCCGAAACACGGTGCGTCAGGTGTGGAGCGGAACCGTCTCAAGCGACGTCTGCGTGAGATCATACGCCTGTACGTGCTCCCGACACTTCCTCCTCTCGACCTCGTAGTGCGAACACGACGTGAAGCCTATGCCGCGTCAGTTCCTATACTCACGAGTGAGTTAGTGCGTGGTACCGAGCGGCTTGCCAGTGATAGCAGCATCGGCACCCGGCAGCGGAGTTAACCGACGCCATGCGCTGGGTTCTTATCCTAGTCGTTCGGGCATATCAGCTGGTCCTCTCGCCACTGCTACCACCGGCGTGTCGCTACTATCCGAGTTGCTCGCAGTACGCCATCGAGGCACTTCAACGTCATGGTGCACTGCGCGGTAGCTGGCTCACGATCCGACGACTTGGTCGGTGTCATCCCTTCCGGCCAGGTGGCTATGACCCGGTCCCTTGATCTCTTGAACTCGAATATTTCTTTGAGCGTGCTCTCTTGCGTGCTCTTTTGCGTGCTCTTTTGAACGTGGTCCATGGATAAACGAATCGCTCTTGCACTCGGCCTCACCGTAATCGTGGTGGTGTTGACGCCGATCCTGTTTCCAACTCCGCCGCGCCTGCCCATAGCGCCGCGTGCTCTAGACTCAGCTCAAGCTGCAACGCCAAGTACAGGCGTACCTGCTGGAGCCACGGCATCGGTGACTCCAATCGTCCCAGTGACATCACCGGTAGCGTCACCAGCGGGCACAACCTCTCCGGCGCTAACCGCGACCGCTCCAACTGCAGTTCTGGCGGAGACAATTACAGTCACGACGCCGAAAGCCATCTATCGATTCAGTACGCTGGGGGCCATGGCAATTGGCGTGCGGCTAAGACAGTACCGCACCCTATCTCCAGGACACTCAAAAGATGCCAACGTAGAGCTGACACGTCCGGGAGTACCACTCATGGCCGTCACGCTGAAGGATGATAAACCACTTGACCAGGTCGTCTTCAGCGTGGACAGCGTCATTGTTGGAGGAAAGATGTCGGTTCTTTCCTTCCGAAACACACTTAGCTCGGGAGCAAACGTCGTCGTGGCGTACAACTTTCCAGCTGATACTGACAGCTATATGGTCAATGTCGTGGGGGAAGTACACGCACGATCGAGCCCGCAAACGCTTCTCATCACGCTACCGGCAGGACTGCGATCCGAGGAAGCAGATACACTCGATGATCAGCGCCATCTCGCCTATGTGGTGAAGCCGGCGAAGGACGATCCGCAAAGCATCGACTTTGGCAAAGTAGAAACAGGACAGATTCTCTCCCGTCCGGGTCCGTTTACCTGGGTCGCGAGCAAGAACAAGTATTTTCTTGTCGCTCTGTTGCCGATGGACACGACGTCGACACCGTTCGCATCGATCGCTGTACGCGGTGGAACCCGCGGGCAGAACAAGGTCGCGTCAGCAGCTGATGCCACGTTGGCGTATCCAGTGCCTGACAATGGCAAGTTCGCCTTCTCACTTTACACAGGCCCGCTTGAGTGGGAGCGACTGCAGAAAATCGGGCATGGGATTGTTAATGCCAACCCGTATGGCGGATGGCTGAGGCTCATCGTACAGCCGGTGTCAGGCCTTGTCATGCGTACGCTGCTGTGGCTACATCGCGTGCTTAAGCTGAACTACGGGTGGGTGCTCGTTGCATTTGCTGTTGCAATTCGTGTGTTGCTATGGCCGTTGAACCAGCGAGCGATGCGTAGCAACCTGAAGATGCAACGCATTCAACCCGAGCTGCAGGAGATCCAGAAACGCTACAAGACGCAGCCAGAGAAGCAGCAAGCCGAAATGATGAAACTGTACAAAGAGCACAACATGAGTCCATTCAGCATGTTTGGCGGGTGCCTGCCGCTTCTGCTGCCGTGGCCGGTGTTCATTGCGCTTTTCTTTGTATTTCAGAACACAATTGAATTCCGCGGGGTGTCGTTCATCTGGATGCACGACATCTCGCTGAAGGATCCGTTCTACGTACTTCCGGTATTGCTTGCGGTCTCGGTGTTTCTGCTCTCCTGGATCGGGATGCGAGGAGCTCCAGATAATCCACAAGCAAAGATGATGGCGTACATCTCGCCGCTGATGATGTTCGTGTTCTTCTTCAACATTGCCGGCGGGTTGAATCTGTACTACCTCGTGCAGAACATGGTCTCGCTGCCGCAGCAGTGGTTGATCGCACGCGAGCGGGCGAAAGTCACGCCTCGAGTCACGACGCCACCGAAGACGTAGGTGAATGGCGGAAACCCATGTGCGGGTGACATATGTTGGGCACGCGACGCTCCTACTCGAGATCGGAGACGTTCGCGTGCTTACGGACCCAAACTGGGATCTGACACTCGGCCACTTTCTTCCGCGGGTAAGTCTTCCGGGCATCGTATTGGCAGACTTGCCTCGGCTTGATGCAATTCTGCTCACGCACGCACACGCCGACCATCTCTCCTTCGATTCGCTCGATGCACTGCCGAGGGATATTCCGCTCTTCGCACCGCCGGCGGTTGCACGGTGGCTACACAAGCGCGGCTATTTGCACGCGCTTTCTCTCGCGCCGGGCGAACACGCACGAATTGGCAGCGTTGATATCGCTGCCGCCTCAGCTAAGCACTTTGGCGCTCGATATGTAGTCGATCGGTGGCGAGCAGCAGCCAATATGTATCTACTTGCGACTAAATCCGCATCGCTGTTTTTTGCCGGAGATACGGCACTGACGGCGGAAAGCCATCGACTTGTCGCCGATGAGATTCAGGCATTTGGCCGGCAGCTCGATGTGGCACTGCTGCCTATTGGGCACGCGCCATGGTGGAAGCCGGGCTTTCGTCGTGGCCACCTCACATCTCATGATGCGCTGGAGCTCTTCGACCGGCTCAACGCTCGGATGTTCATCCCATATCACTGGGGTACGTTCGATCATGTAACGTCGACGGCGTTTGACGCCATCGATCGTCTTCGTACACAGCTTGCCGACTATCACCGCCGAGCCGACGTCAGGATCCTCGAGCCCGGTGCCTCACTCGAGATAGAAATCGCCTTGTGAGCAACCTTCCTGGCTCTGAAGACACGATTGCGGCGCTCGCTACTCCTGACGGGAGAGGTGCACTCGCAGTCATTCGCGTGAGCGGGAGACAAGCACGTGAAGTAGCTCAACGTGTATTGCCGACATGGAAGGCCGAGCCACGAATGGCCACACTCGCCGAGTTACGTGATCCCGACACCAATGCGCTCGTGGATCGGGCGATCGTCACGTGGTACGCAGCACCGCGATCATACACGGGAGAAGAGATCGTCGAGCTCTCGGTGCATGGCGGTGCCGTTGTTCCGGCGTTGGCGCTCGGTGCCCTGTTTGCGGGCGGAGCTCGACAGGCGCTACCTGGTGAATTCACACGGCGGGCCGTAGCCCATGGCAAGATGGACATGTTGCAAGCTGAAGCAGTCGGCGATCTGGTCAACGCGCGATCAGTTGCCATGCACGAAGCGGCAATTGGCCAGTTGGAAGGAGCACTCTCAGCCCGGATTACCGCGCTTCGATCGGTGATCATCGAGCTTGAGGCGCTACTTGCCTATGACATCGACTTCCCGGAGGAGGACGACGGACCAGTCGACGCCACACGGATTGTTACGACCGTTACCGGCCTGCTTGAGGCACTCGAGATGCTGCTCGCGACGGCGACGACGGGTGAGATGGTGCGCGATGGAGCAGTTGTCGTCTTGGCTGGTGCACCCAATGTCGGCAAATCCTCACTCTTCAATGCGCTCATTGGATCAGCACGTGCGATTGTCACCGATGTTCCGGGCACGACACGCGATGCGATTGAGGCGGTGATCGATATTGCTCGCTGGCCGGTGCGACTGATTGACACTGCAGGTCTCCGGGAGACGGGCGATGTAGTGGAGCGGCTTGGTGTTGAGCTGTCCGAGCAATGGATTGCTCGTGCTGCTTTGATCCTTGCCTGCGGTGACTCGCCGCCGACCATCGCGGCGGTACTCGCAGCCACCGCGGACAGCACAGCGCGCGTGCTCACGGTACACACCAAGGCTGATTTAGTAACTAACAGCTCCTATTCACAGAGTACGCCACTACCGATCCGACCAGGAAAATTAGTATCAGATAGCTACTATCTAAGCACAGTTACCGGCGAAGGACTTGCCCGTCTCGTCGAGGCCATTGCACAGAACCTCGCGTCAGCGGGGGGCCGGAATGCGCCTGAGGTTCCAATGCTCACTCGCGAGCGTCACCGCCGGGCCATCATGCTGGCGCGCGATGAAATCACGGAGTTCCAGCATGCCTGGCGAGAAAAGAAACTGCCGGCTCCCGTCGCCGCCGTTCATCTGCGGACAGCTGCCGGCGCGCTCGAGGAGCTGATCGGCGTTGTCGATGTGGAGGATGTGCTGGACCGGTTGTTCAGCACATTCTGTGTTGGGAAGTAAAAAACATCGTGCTACGCGCTTGCCGCGGCTTCTCTCGCGAAGTTGACAAGCTCATCCGCGCCGGCGCGGACGGCCCAGGCAAGACCGCGTGACGCAATAGCGGCTTGAACCATTCGCGCGCCGAGGAAATAACCGCTACGTTCGGGCAGCACGTGATGATCGATGGTGCGCGCCTCGTTGCTCAGTCCACCGGACAGATACCGGAGCCGAAGTCCGAGTCCGGCGCGATCGAGCTCCGGCGTAACGAGACGCGAGAGAATGGACTCCATCTCGCGAATGCGCGCGTACTGACGTCGCGCGTAGCCGAAGTACTCCCACTCGGCGTGACCGGGGCTCACGGCGCGGGCCGTCTCCACCGCAAGCCCCTCGTTCATCATGAGCTCGCGTAACGGAACACGGCGTCCGGTCTCCCAATACGAGTAGGCCCCGCCGGCGTCATCGACGATGCGTTTCATCGTGCTGCGGCTCGATGGCGAGGTATAGCGGACGGCATGTGCCATCTCGTGGGCCAGCCAGAGCGGGATCAGCTCGGGGTCGAGACCGAGTCCTTGGGTATCAGAATTCGCGACGCCGGTAAAATGCTCGAGGCAGACGAATGCGACTCCACGGCCATTCGCGACAAGCTCGCCCGCATTTGCGGCGCCGACGCCGACCATGAGCACGACGTCGATGTCGACATCGGACTCCAGCAGTGCGGCGCAACGAATCTCGACATCGCGTGCTAGCGTGACGATGTCGACGCGCTCGAGTGTCGCGCGGAGATCGCCACGCTCGGCGCGAACCGTGGCGCGGACCACGTCGGCGAAATGCGGACTATCGGGATCGAGCACGTAGTTGTGCCAGTACGGCTCGAGAATGCGGCGGTGGGCCGTGAAGTATCGACCGTAGGCGGCAACGGGATCGGCGGTGGAAAGGAGAGCGAAGAAGTCTGGAAGGAGATTGATGAGCATCAACGACCAGGACGCGGGTGGGTGTCGCTCAGCCGACCGACGCGCGGCAAGATAGCCGTGGCCGAGAGGAGCAACAAGGGGACGCGAGCGCCTGGCACGGTATTTCCTTTGTGTTTGGTCACGAACACGGAGCGTGACCATGACAACGTTACGACATATCGAGCTCACCTGCCCAATCTGTGGAAATCAGTTTGATTCACAGGCCGTGTTGTCGACGAATTCTTTCGGCGGCAAGCGCACCGATTTTCATGAGTGTGCGGCAGGAACACAGCCGTTGCCGTACTTCATTCATCTCTGCTCACGCTGTGGCTACGCCGGGAGTGAGAAGGAATTTTCCGAGGAAGCGGATGTCAGTCCGATGCTCAAGGAGCATATCTGGGATGAGCTCGCGCCCCGTCTGACCGTCAACTCGCTGTCTGGATCGGAGAAATACGAGTTCGCGGCAAAAGTCGCCGTCTGGCAAGGTGCCGAGCCGCGCCGGGTGGCGGACTTGCTTCTACGTGCCGCGTGGTGCTGCGTCGATGAAAAAGACAGTGAGGCCGAGCGCTACTTTCGCCGGCAAGCCGCCTGGACATTCGAACAGGCCCTCGAGTCGTACGACGGAGTTGAGCGCGATGAGCGCGCGGTGCTTACCTATCTCGTTGGCGAGCTCTGGCGGCGCGTGGGCGATGTGGCGAAGGCGGCCGAGTGGTTCGATGCGGTGCGGAGCGAGATGACGATGCCGGCAAACCAGCAGTGGATTCTCGACGCCGCGAAGCAGCAGAAGGAAATGCCGAGAGAATGGTTTGGGTGATACAGGTGTGATACCGGCGTGCGGCCGGGCCCTCTATCTCGTTCCGAACAACCGATCGCCCGCATCTCCCAAGCCCGGCAAGATGTAGCCGGAGCTATTGAGTTCTCGGTCCAACGCCGCGCAGATGATGGGAACGTCGGGATGCGCCTTGGCGACGCGCTCGACTCCCGCAGGCGCGGCGACGATGCACAAGAACTTTATTCTTGCCGCGCCGACGCGCTTGAGGGACGCAATCGCCGCTACGGCACTACCGCCGGTCGCCAGCATCGGGTCGAGTACGAAGAAATGACGCTCCTCGACGTCGCCGGGAACCTTGAAGTAGTAGTCGACCGGCTCGAGGGTATCGTGATCCCGGTAGAGCCCAATGTGCCCGACTCGAGCCGAGGGAACGAGCCGGAGCACTCCTTCCACCATGCCAAGTCCAGCCCGGAGAATGGGAACGAGAGTGAGCTTCTTCCCGGCGACCCGGTTTCCCATCGTTCGCTCGAGCGGGGTGTCGACTGCTACGGGCTCCAGCGGCAGATCCGCGGTTGCTTCGTATGCCATTAGCATCGCGATCTCGTCAACAAGCTCCTTGAAGATCTTCGTCGGCGTCGCACGATCGCGCAGAATGCTGAGCTTGTGCTGTACGAGTGGATGCGGCGTGATGGAAAGAGTTGGAAAGTCGGGGGTGGTCTTCATGCGGCGGAAGCTACATTCTTGCCGGTGATGACAGAATACCAAACACACCCAGTGAGCCCAGGGGCATCGAGTTCCCTCGCCGAGTACCAGGCGGTGACGATCAAGCTTACCCGGCGCCCGCATGATGATGACGATGCGCTCACCGACGTCCTCAACGAGCGGAATCGCGCAGGCTGGGCCCCGGCCATGATGTCGCAGGGGAAAGGCCGGCTCACGATCGTCTTTCGGCGCACCGCGCCAAGTACGTGACCGCGCGCCATGGAGATTGAATTCTTCGGCGCGGCCCGTGAGGTCACCGGCTCGTGTCACGTGCTGCGTGTCAACGGGTCGACGATCCTGCTCGACTGCGGACTCTTTCAAGGCCGTCGAAGTGAGACTGCCGAGAAGAATCATAAGCTGCCGGTTCACGCACGCGACATCGATGCGGTCGTGCTATCGCACGCGCACATCGACCACGCGGGACGGTTGCCTTATTTAGTAGCACAAGGTTACCAAAAAACCATCTGGGCAACGGCAGCCACTCGAGATCTCTCGGCGGTCATGCTTGCCGACGCGGCGCACATTCAGGAATCTGACGCTCGCTTTCTCAACAAGCACGGCAAGACGGCCATCGAGCCGCTCTATACGATGCGTGACACCGCACGCGTGGCCGAGCTAATGGTCGGGCTACCCTACGATAAGATGTTCGATGTAGTGCCTGGCGTGCGCGCCTCTTACATCGATGCCGGTCATATCCTTGGCTCGGCTAGTGTGGTGCTCGACTGCACGGAGAACGGAGTCACGAAGCGATTGATCTTCTCCGGCGACATTGGGCGGTGGGGCCAGCCGATCATCCGGGATCCGCAGCCACCCGCGGGTGGTGATGTCGTGATCATGGAATCGACGTACGGTAACCGGGACCATGAATCCATCGATGGAGCACGTGAGCATCTCGCGCGAGTGATCAAGCAAACCGCCGAGCGAGGAGGACGCGTTCTTATCCCATCGTTTGCGGTAGGCCGCACGCAGGAGCTGGTGTACGATCTACATGCGCTTCATCGCGCGGGCGCAATTCCGGCGATTCCGATCTATGTCGACAGTCCGCTGGCGATCGATTCCACTACGGTGTTCGCCACACATCCGGAAGTATTCGACCGGAGCGAGGATCTGATCCAGAAGGTGCAGGAGCTGTTCAAGTTCGATCTCGTGCACTACACGCGATCCGTCGAGGAAAGCAAGGCACTGGCGAAGCTGCACGGCCCGGTGATCATCATCGCTGCTAGTGGGATGGCAGAGAACGGGCGCATTCTGCACCATCTGTCGCAGGGTGCATCTGATTCTCGAAACACGGTGCTCATCGTCGGCTTCCAGGCGGAGCACACGCTCGGCCGCCGGATCGTCGAGCGGCAGCCGATGCTCAAGATCTTTGGGGAACAAGTTCCGCTGCGAGCACAGGTCGAGATTCTGAACGGATACAGCGCTCACGGTGATCGGACCGAGCTGCTTCGGTGGATCGATGCGGTGCGAGAAACATCACCCGCGCTTGGTCCGATCCATCTCGTGCACGGCGAAGTCGCGGCGCAAGATGCATTTGCTCTGAAGCTGGCCCAGAATGGCTATCGCGACGTACGGTGTCCGACACCCGGCACGCGCGTTACGTTCTGATTCCTGATGACCGTTCCCGAAAACCCGATCACACCTCCGCCTTCCGCGTCGTCGCCAACGCGGTCGCTCAGCGCGGCGCGACGCCCGCGCGCTGACGCGTCGGAACGAATTCTTGCGTCGGCGGTGCGATGCATCGTTGAAGTAGGGGCGGCGGCGGTGACGATGCACGAAGTCGCGGAAGAGGCGGGAGTGAGCAAGGGACTCATCCATTATCACTTTCACGACAAGGAAACACTGCTCGCCCGTGTTCTCGAATGGTTGACACGCGCAGTCACGGCTCGCGAGCGCAGTGCGCTCGCCGATTCAGCACCGCGGACTGCAGTAGATGATCTATGGGGCTGGCTCTCAGGCGAGCTCGACCGTGGCCACATTCGCGTGTTGCTCGAGTTGACCGAGTGGCGTGAGCCGCTCGTGCAACGTGCTGCACGCGAAAGCGCGCGGGATCGGCGCGCGATAGCAGCTGAATCAACCGAGCGGCTGTTCAGCTTACTCGGACTCAAGCCCCGCATTCCAATTGGACTGCTGGCCGATGTCGTCGTCGCATTCGTCGACGGGGTGGCCATCGGTAGCACTGACCCGGATTTTAATCCCCGCGCGGCGTTCGACGTCTTCTGGCTCGCGGTGTTGTCGCTGGCAGAGTAATGCTTAGTGGGCGCACCAGCGGAGCATCACGGTTCCCAACACCGTACCTTCTTCGCGCCGAACACGCATCGACGGAAACGCAGGATTGAGTGAGACGAGCTCCATCTCCTGCCGTACGATGCGGCCAACGCGCTTGACGACGTAGCCATCATCGCAACGCGCGACGACAACTGTGTCGCGTGCCACATCGGCACCGAGCTTCACGAGCACGGTGTCGCCCGAATGCAGTAATGGTGTCATGCTGTCGCCTGCGACGCGAAGCGCGACGTAGCGTCCCGAGGGCATGTCCGCAGGAACGTCGACCCAGCTCTCGCATTCTTGATCCCATAACTCGCGACCAGTACCGGCCGCCACAGCGAGCTCGACGAGAGGCGCCTGCATGCGATCGAGAGCACTCGGTACTGGTTCTACGGGACTTACCGCGCAACGTACACCGAGCCGGACCGCGATTGTCTTGGCGAACATTCGATCGGCGAAGATGTGTGCACGTCGCACCGCGCGTACACGCTCGGCCGATCCCTGCCGCAGACGAAGGTCATGTGCGAGCCAGTCGTAAAACCGTTCTTGCGCCGCGGCGAGCATGGGATCGGGGATCTCACTGGTGAGCGAGCTCGGCCGCCATTCGCCGACCAGATCAATGAGTGCGTCGGCCTCACTGGCAAAAAGATCTCGAGGGTTTTTCATGGCAGATTCTCCCGCGGTGGAGCAAATGTGAAAGTAATATCGCTGCGCCGAATGAGACGCTCGATGACGGCGCGATCATGCGCATTGAGCTCGGCCAGGTAAACTCGCGATGCGGCGACAAGTCGAGCACGCAGCCGGCGCACACGGCGCCCGGCAGCCTCGTAGCCGATGCCCAGCCACGCAGCGATCTCGCGTTGCGGAACCTGGCTTGCCGACCACTCGAGTATCCGGCGTTCGTCTTCCGTCAGGTCGCGTGCTAGAATCTCGACGAAGCGACTGACCGCGGGTGAGGGGAACATCGCGTCGGCACCGGGACCTGCGCTTGCCAGGCGTGTTGCCTCTGATGCGAGCGCAACGATATTGCCCGCCGAGTAACCGTCCATTGCCGGAGCAGCTTCACTCACGACGCGTGCCCGACGAGTAGCACCACGTGCGAAGTTGATCAACCGGCGGCGAAATGCCGTGACCAAGTAGGCTGCCATGGTTCGCGGCATTCGTAGATCTGGCTCGAGTAATCGCATGATGGCGTCATCGAGTAGCTCCGTCACTCGTTCATCTCGCGCATCTTCAGAAACGCGAGCACGGCGTGCTTCAGCGAGTAGTAATGGCGCGAAGCGCAGTTGGAATTCGACAAACGATTGGTGCTCTCCACGGCGCATGGCGTCGACCAACTCTCGGTCCGACATTGCGGCTAGAGCAGTACCAGCATTGAGTCGAGGAAAGTTCATCCGATTTTGCTCCGCGTCTGCTGTCATCATGGAACAGACACCGGAGCCGGACGATGGCCGAGACGCCGGCGTAGACGGCGCTCGATTTCGAGGAGTTTTGTAGCGGGAAGCCGGGCCTCCATCAACTGCCGCCGCAACGCCGCGGCACGGCGGGGGCGAACGTCGCGTCTTGCGGCAACGTCGACTAACGCGAGAACGTCAGCGAGCATACTCGCATAATGGTCGCGCGCCGAACTCGATTCGTTCGAGAGTGCCACCGCTCCATTCACTCCACGAGTGGTGATTCGAGCGCGAGTGCGCCCGACCTTGTCCATCTCCTCGCGACTTGGCCGCTGTCGGCTGGCGGTAAAACCGAGGTTCGCTAGCGCACGACCAATAGCCGACGTTTCTGTGTTTTCGAGGCAGGCAACCGTATTGATGTCGCCGTCGCCCTCACGTTCGGATGCCCATCCCGTCGCGGCCGCGGACGTATCCTCCGCGGTGCGAAAGACGCTGGCGCGAAATGTCGTCTCGCGCTCGGTGCGGGCGATGAGGTCAGTGATTATGCGTCCCGCCGGATACCGCGTGTAGAACAGCGCGATGCGCTCGGCAACGAGCGCGTAGGCGGACGGATCGAAAGAGAAATCAGACTTCGGCATGCGGAACTCCGTCGCAACTGGATAACGAATGTATCCCGAACAAACACCGAAATCAAGAGCGAAAGCCGATGCCATCATCGAAGTCTCGGAGGTCACAATCTCCCTTTCGTGCATCGTGCCGCGCTCAGTACCTTGAGTCGCATGACGCGCCGAGGAGGATGGGGCACGCTGGGCCGAACGGCGCGCGCGGCGGTGACGCTGGTCATCACTGCCTGGCTCGGCGTCATTGTCGCGATTCTCATCTATGGCCGGCGAGATGAAGCACGCGACGCCGGTTCGAGGGCCGATGCCATCGTTGTACTCGGTGCGGCGCAGTACGACGGTAAGCCGTCGCCCGTGTTACGTGCGCGGCTCGATCACGCGTTGGCACTCTGGCAGCGGCAGCTCGCGCCCTTGATGATCTTCACCGGTGGGACCGGCGTGGGCGACACCACGAGTGAAGCCGCGGTCGGACGGCGTTACGCGCTTAGTCATGGCGTTCCGGATAGTGCCATCGCGCTTGAGAGTCACGGCGTCACCACGAGTGAATCGATGCACGAGGTTGCCGTGTTGATGAAAGCCCGGCCCGGACGACGCGTGCTTCTCGTCAGCGACCCATTTCACATGCTGCGACTCGCGATCGTCGCACGGCGATTGGGGATGGAGCCATACCCATCGCCCACGCAGACGAGCCCCATCTCGGCGAACCGAGAGCAGCGCTGGGCGCACGTCATCGGCGAGTCGGTGAAGGTACCGGCGGCTTGGCTACTCGAGCAGAAGTGACCACACGATCGATGCGAGCTTTCGTGCTGTTCGCCGGCAGCATCATGACCGCCGTACGTGTGAGTGGAGCGCAGCAGGATACGGCTCGTGCGAGACGGGACACGGCACGGCTGTCGACTATCCACGTAACCGTTACCCGTGAGAGCGCGCGATCACCGCTCGATTTGCCGTACGCCATTACCGTCACTCGTACGGACAGCACACGTCCGGGCGAGCGCAATCTTGCTGTCGATGAAATGCTGCTCGGACTTCCAGGGATCACCGTCGCCAATCGCTACAATCCGACGCAGGATCCGCGCATCGCCATGCGTGGATTCGGCGCACGTTCAGCGTTTGGTGTACGCGGCGTGAAGGTCCTGCGCGATGGAATTCCGCTCACGCTTCCCGACGGGCAAACACCGATCGACTATCTCGATCTCGAGTCGGTGGGAAGCGTCGAGGCAATTCGGGGCAGTGCATCATCGCTCTACGGAAATGCATCGGGAGGCGTGATCGATCTGCGGACAGCACCCGCATCGGATGCTCCGCTCGTGGTGCAGGCACGCGGATCCAGTGGCTCGTTCGATACTCGCCGGCTGGTGGGATCATTCAGCGGCTCGTCAGGCGCCTGGCGTTATCAAGGAGATGCGGCGCGCACGACAACCGATGGCTCGCGCGCCTATTCGCACCAGCGGGTCACAAACGGTTTTGGCCGTCTGTCGACGACCGCTACTGGAACCGGCTTGACCCTGGAGGTGATGCTGTTCGATGAACCCTTAGCCCAAAATCCTGGGGCGATTACCGCCGCACAGCTCGCCGCTGATCCGCGACAAGCTGACGCACTCTCAGTCCGAAAGGGCGCCAGCAAGACCGTGCGCCAGGGACAGCTTGGTCTCACGGCGACGCACTCGCTAGGCCGTGATGGCGATTTCAGCGCGACAGTGTTCGGTGGATCACGCACGCTGGCAAACCCGCTCACCTTCGCCATCGTCGATGTCGACCGGACGAGCGGCGGTACAACAGTGCGCGGCACGCTCCCCTTCACGCTCTTTGGCCTGCCCCATCGCCTTACAGCGGGTGTCGATGCCCAACGGCAGCGCGACGTCCGGCACGAGTGGGAAAGTTGTATTGACGTTCCGCCTCCGACTGTGAGCGCAAAGTGTCCAGCGCTGGGCGTCGAGCGTGGTGCGAAGCGGAAAGATCAAATTGAGCTTGTGTCGAGCATTGGCCCCTTTGCGCGCCTCGAAGCTGAAGTGGCAGAAGGCGTGTGGCTCAGCGCCGGCGCGCGATACGACTACGTGCGCTTTGAGGTCGATGACCGGTTGATCACCACCGGAAATCCGGATGACTCCGGAGTACGCCCCCTTCGCGCGCTGAGTCCGATGGGCGGAGTGTCGTGGCGTGTGGCTCCGCTAACCTCGCTCTACGCGACCGTCTCGACCGCCTTCGAGACACCGACGGCGACGGAGCTCGGCAACAAACCGGATGGGACCGCGGGGATCAACCCGGAGCTCAAGCCACAGCATGCGACGACGTATGAGTCGGGTGTGAAGGGTGTTCTCTTCAACGCGCTGCAGTACGATGTCGCGCTCTTCGTGACGCGGGTGCGCGACGAGCTCGTTCCCTACGAAGTCGCGGGCACCGCGGGACGCAGATATTTCCGCAACGCCGGCCGCACGGAGAGAAAAGGGTCCGAGCTCGGGCTCTCCGCCGATGTCGCGACGCTCGCCGGTGGCACGCTACGGCTCGCCGGAGCCGCGAGCTACTCGGAATTTCACTTCACCGAGTTCACCGCCGATACCGGCGGCAAGCACGTCGTATTCACGGGGAATCGCATTCCAGGCATCCCGATTCAGCAAGCGCAGGCAAGTGCGACCTGGCTACGACATGACTTGTATGTCACGCTCGAGGGAATCACCGCCGGCGGCATGTACGTCGATGACGGTAACACGGCACGAGCAGCGGGCTATCAGATCGCGAACATGCGTCTCGGCAGCACAGGTCTCTTCGGCAATCCGTGGGTCGCGCCGGTCATCGGCGTACAGAACCTGTTCGATCGGCGCTATGTCAGCTCGGTGAGTGTGAATGCGACCGGCGGAAAATTCTACGAGCCCGCCCCCGGTCGTGTGGTCTACATCGGATTGACGCTAGCAACCGGACACTGAGCGGAATCGCGACGATCTCACGCTGGTGCTTGTGCTCGTCACGGCTTTTGCGCAATTCCATAGCGGCTTCTTCGATGAGGACGCACGCGCATGTTGCTCAGCCGGCGGCAGTTTCTCAAGCGCACCGGTATAGCTGCCGGTGGAGCGACGTTGGGCGGGCTGGTCTCGCTTGGCGTCGATCCGGAGCCCGTCCAAGCCGCGATGAGGCCGCTCGCGTGGAAAATCCAAAACACGAAGCAGGTACCGTCCGTCTGTCCGTATTGCGCGGTGGGCTGCGGACAGATCCTGCATGTGCGCGACGGCACGCTCGTGAACGTCGAAGGGAATCCGGACTCGCCGATCTCGCGCGGCAATCTCTGCCCCAAGGGAGCCGCGAGCTTTCAGCTCACGGTAAACCCCGAGCGCCAGACGAAAGCGCTGTATCGCCGTCCAGGCGGAAGAACGTGGGAGCCAATCGACGTCGAGAAGGCGATGGATCTCATCGCGCAACGCGTGAAGCATACACGCGACACGACCTTCCAAATCAGCGCCCGACCCGCTGGTCTCGATCACGACGTCACCGTCAACAACACGCTCGCGATCGCCTCGTTAGGCGGCGCGACACTCGACAACGAGTGGAATTATGCGCAAGCGAAACTGTTTCGCGGACTCGGCGGCGTCTTCATCGAGAATCAGGCGCGCATATGACACAGCGCAACGGTCCCCGGTCTGGGGGTCTCATTCGGTAGAGGTGGCGCGACGACGTTCCAGCAGGACATCCAGAACGCCGACAGCATTCTCATCATGGGCTCGAACTTCGCCGAATGTCATCCAGTCGGATTCCGCTGGGCGATGAAGGCGAAGGAACGGGGCGCGAAACTCATGCACGTCGATCCGCGCTTCACGCGAACGAGCGCCATGTGCGATACGCACGTCGCGATTCGCTCCGGGTCGGACATTGCGTTCCTTGGCGGGCTCGTCAACTACATCATCGCGCACGATCGTTGGTTCAAGGAATACGTACTTGCGTACTCCAACGCGTCGACGATCGTGAGCGCGGATTTCAGGGACACCGAGGATCTCAACGGACTCTTCTCCGGCTTCGACGCCGAGAAAAGGAAATACGATCCGCTGACATGGGCGTACGAAGGCACCACGAGCGCGCCGCAGCAGCGCGTGCAGAACACAGGCGCCAACGAGCCGCACACCAAGGAAGGTCAGACCGGCACGGACTATAAAAAAACACCGCCAAAGACGGATCCCACGCTTCAGCATCCGCGCTGCGTCTTCCAAATTCTGAAGCGGCACTACTCGCGATACACACCGGAGATGGTCGCCGAAGTCTGCGGCTGTACCGCGGCCGAGTTTACCAAAGTGGCCGAGACGCTGTGTGAGAACTCAGGCCGCGATCGCACGTCAGCGTTCGTGTACGCGGTTGGATGGACGCAGCACACGACCGGCGTGCAATACATTCGGACCGCCGGAATCGTCCAGGCATTGCTCGGCAACATTGGGCGACCTGGCGGCGGCATTCTCGCCCTGCGCGGTCACGCGACGATCCAGGGCTCGACCGACATTGCGACGCTGTACAACCTGCTCCCCGGCTATCTCCCTGCCCCGAACGCGGCGACGCCCGAGCATGAAAAGTTCGACAGCTACATCGCCCGTGAGATGCCGACGACCGGCTGGTGGTCGAACGGCCGCAAGTACGTCGTGTCGTTCCTAAAGAGCTGGTACGGCAATGCGGCGACCAAGGACAACAGCTGGGGCTACGACTTTCTCCCGAAGAACATGGGCGATCACTCGCACATCCCCATGTTCACGGCGATGAACGGTGGCGTGATCAAGGGGCTGATGGCGATCGGCCAGAACCCCGCGGTCGGCGGCCAGAATGCGACGTATCAGCGCCAGTCACTGGCCAAACTCGAGTGGCTCGTGGTGCGCGACATCTTCCTGACGGAGACCGCCGAGTTCTGGAAGGCACCCGACATCGCGGACCCGTCGGCGATTGCGACTGAAGTATTTTTCCTGCCTTCGGCGACAGTTCCAGAGATCGATGGCTCGTTCACCAACACGCATCGGCTGCTGCAGTGGCACGAGAAGGGTGTCGAGTCACCAGGTGATACGCGCGGCGATCTCTGGTTCACGCATCATCTTGCCAAGCGATTGAAGACGCTCTATGCCGGCTCGACCAATCCCAACGATGCGCCCTTTCTCGCGCTGACGTGGGACTACACGGAGTCTGGCGCCCGCGCCGAGCCGAACGCCATCGATTTCCTCCGCGAGATCAATGGCTACTCGATCGCCGACAAGACGCTGCTCAAGAGCTTTGCCGACCTGAAGGATGACGGCACGACATCGAGTGGCGCCTGGATCTATACCGGTGTCACGCCCGACCTGAACACGAACAAAGCCGCCGCGCGCAAATCGGACGACTACGTCTCCCTCGGCTGGGGATTCGCCTGGCCCGCGAACCGGCGCATCCTGTACAACCGCGCCAGCGCCGATCCGAGCGGACAGCCGTGGTCCGAGCGCAAGCGCTACGTGTGGTGGGATGGGAGTGTCGTGAATGCGCCCGATGCGAAGACGGGCAAAGCAATCGCCAACGGGAAATGGGTCGGCTTCGACGTGCCTGATTTCCCGGTAAACAAATCGCCATCGTACAAAGGCGACTGGAAAAAGGGCGGCATCGATGCGCACGACGGCACGTGGCCGTTCATCATGAAGGCCGACGGCAAGCTGTGGCTGTATGCACCCTCCGGCACCGTCGACGGTCCACTGCCAACGCACTACGAGCCATGGGAAGGGCCTCTAGCGATGAACCCGCTGTACGCGCAGGGAAGAAATCCCGTTGCCAAGCTCTTCAACGTCGTTGGGAACAAATACATCGATCCGGGAAGTGGCGCCTTCCCGATCGTGATCTCTACCTATCGACTCACCGAGCATCACCTCAGCGGTGTAATGAGTCGCTGGGTGCCCTGGTTGGCCGAACTGCAGCCGGAGCTGTTCGTCGAGCTCTCCCCGGAGCTCGCCAAGGAACGAAAGATCGAGAACGCAGGATGGGTCACCGTCTCGACACCGCGCGCGGCGATTGAATGCAAAGCGCTCGTCACACGACGGCTCAAGCCGTTTCAGATTCAGGGACGTACGGTGCATCAGATCGGCATGCCGTGGCACTGGGGCTATCGCGGTCTCGTCACGGGTGGTGTGGTGAATACGCTCTCCGCGCTCGTCGGCGATCCGAATGTCACGATCCACGAAGGCAAAGCGTTCATGTGCCAGATCGAATCCGGTCGCAACGCGACCGCAGTTCTCGCCAAGCTTCCCGACGCCGCGACGCCGCTGCCACACGCAGGCCGCCGGGAGCGCCAAGCCGCCGAAGCCAACATCGAGCATGGCATTGAACTCATCGCGGGAGCGCGGTCACTCGGTGAGCTACTCGAGAAAACTGGACTCGCGCGCGAAGCCATCGCCTATCTCCATCCCGAACAGCCAGAGGGCGTCTATCATGGATGACTCGGCGTCGAGGAGCTGATCGTGGCGAAAGGCTTTTACACCGACACGACCATCTGCATTGGCTGCAAAGCCTGCCAGGTCGCGTGTCATCAATGGAATCAACTGCCCGCCGAAGACGTTGGCACACGCGAGCTCACCGGTGATTCGTACGACAACACCGGCTCGCTCTCGGCGCTCAATTGGCGCCACGTAAAGTTCATCGAGCAAATCCCCGAGAGTCGCGAGCAGAAGGGATTTCTCGACGGCTCGCGGTGGCTCATGATGTCGGACGTTTGCAAGCACTGCGTGCAGGCGGGCTGTCTCGAGGTGTGTCCTACTGGCGCGATCATCCGCACCGAGTTTGACTCGGTGTTCATCCAGCAGGATGTCTGCAACGGCTGTCGTGCATGTATCAGCGCGTGTCCGTTCGGTGTCGTTGACATCGGCGAGGATGGGAAGGCGCACAAATGCACGCTCTGCTACGACCGATTACAGCACGATCTCGAGCCGGCCTGCGCGAAAGCCTGCCCAACCGATTCGATTCGGTTCGGCGAAGTGAGCGAGCTCATGCAGCTCGCTGACGCGCGCGTCGCGCAGCTGCGTCAACAAGGCGTGCAAGCCTACGTGTATGGCAAAGAAAACATCGTTGGCGGGCTCAACGCCTTCTACGTCTTGGTCGACGAGCCTGAGGTCTATGGACTCCCGCGCAATCCAGAACTCCCGTCGAAGCATGTCGCTGAAGACTTCGGGCTGAGCGCAGCGGCAGCCGCGGCGCTGGCGATCACGGGCGTGATCAGCTTCCGGAAAAATCGCATGGACGAAATGACTGCGCGGCGCGAGGACGAGAAGTGAGCAAGATCGCGCTGTTGCAGCAGATCGCCAACCATCCCGCTTTCAGCGTCGGCTTACCGCCGCGTTGGGGATGGTACGTCATCCTCTACTTTTTCCTCGGCGGGATCGCGGCGGGAAGTTATTTCGTCGCCACCATGCTCCAGATGCTTGGCGATGAGCGTGATGACGAGGTCGTGCGGCTCGGGTATCGCATCGCGTTTCCCCTGGTTGTCGCCTGCGGAATTCTCCTCGTGCTCGACCTCGGCAAGCCGTTTCGCTTCTGGCATATGATCTTCCAGTCGGAGCGATTTCCGGTTCTGATGATGAAGCCCTGGTCGGCAATCTCGGTTGGAACCTGGGTCATTCTCATCTTCAGCTTCTTTTCATTCGTGTCGTGGGTAGGCACGCTCGTCGCGTCAGGACGCCTCACGAATGCTCGGCTCGTTGCGCTCGACCGCTGGGCCCGTACACGACCGAGCCCGATTGCCGTTGCGTGGGGCATCGCAGGGGCCTTCTTTGGATTCTTCCTCGCGGGCTATACAGGTGTGCTGGTCAGTGGCGCCAGCCTCGCGGCATGGCACGGTGCCCGGCTGCTTGGCGCGCTCTTCCTCGTCTCGGCCGCGTCGACCTCGTACGCGCTGTTGATGCTCTTACTGATGCGGCGCGGCCCGGGACGGCTGAGCTCGACGGTTGAGAAGCTCGGACGGGCCGACCGCTGGGCGATTGTCATCGAGATCATTGTTATCGCGGTGACGCTCGCGATGCTCGGTGATGCTGGCCGGCCCTTCGTGAGCGGTGGTTTCGGTGTGCTGTTCTGGATTGGCGTCGTCATTGTCGGGCTTGTCGCGCCGCTCGTGCTGCACTGGCGTGCGCCGAATCGCGCGGCGCTCGCAGCCACGTGTGTGCTGGTCGGCGGATTTCTACTGCGTGTCATTATCGTGATGGCGCCTCAGTGGCCCCACATCTCCGCCTGGCGACTGTAATGCATCGACGCCTGTGCTCGGCGGCACTCATGGTGATCGCGACCGCGTGCTCGCCGGAATTGCGACGTATACGTGATGGCGGTCCAGGCGCGGACCCGGGCAATCACGGGATTGCCCCGACTCCAACCGCTCACCCGGTTGCCGCCGATACAACACTCTGGCCCGGTCGCGCCATCGCGCCAACGGACCGTCTTGCACGGGGCATAACAGCGCTCCCGGTGACAACACCTCCGGTCGCCGCTGCCGATCGTAGAGCATTCGACAAGGGCGCCACTTCGCCAAGGCGATCGAACCCGTAACCTGGTCTGGCCGTGACGCCGCCCTCCTCATTGCTACGCACGCGTGCCGTCCTCGAGCAGCCGGCTCTTGCCGACGCCGTGTCATTGTTGCGTGCCCTGATCGCGGCGATGCGTGAGCTCGACATGCCGCTCCGAAGTGGAGTTCCGCACCCTCCGGCGGTCGACAGCCGGTTGGCGAATGGGCTCCCTGCCCTGACCGGCGAGCCGCTGATCGACGGGTCGGCCCTACTCGCCGCCGTCGTGCGGCTCGCCACGATGCTTCCCAACCCTTCAGCCGGCATAGTCGCTGAAGCGCTCGCCACGCACCGTAGCGCCATCGACTTGGACGAACTGGCAGGCGCTGCCCTGGCGGGAGACTGGGAGGCGATTGCCGCCTTGGCGTCCCGGCTCGATCTCGACGAGCACATGCTCCGGGCGACGCTTGACTATGCCACGCGGCCCGCGCTGCGCCGGGGCGCAATGGCCGTAGCCGAGGAACTCGCGCGCTATCCTCGAGAGACGGGCCGGTGTCCCGCTTGCGGGTCGCCGCCCCTCCTGGCCGAGCTGCGGGGGCCCGATGCTGAGCGCGTCCTGCGCTGCGGCCGTTGTTCGTTCGCCTGGCCCTTTCCGCGCGTTGCCTGTACCGGGTGCGGGGAGCGCGATCACCGGCAGCTGGGCTACCTACACGCTGGCGACGAGGAGGAGTTTCGGCGCGCCGAGTGCTGTGAGAGTTGCAAGTGCTACCTCAAGTCGATCGCCGTGCTTACGCCGCTGTCGTCCGATTTGCTGCTCGAGACCGACTTGGCCACGACGGCCCTCGACATCGTTGCCGGCGACCGTGGTTATCGCCACGTCTAAGCGGTAGGTCCGACCCCTTCGGATTACAACGGTGTAACACCAGGTCACAGGGGCGTCACGCCTCAAGTGTGGGCTTTACAGAGCCGATTAATAGCAATATGATATTAAAGACTAATTCAGGCGGGGCGTGATGCTGGCGTACCTGGATTCCCTTTGTACCGCGCTCCTCGAGCGCAATAACCGCGAGATCAGGCGCCTCATGCGCCATCCGCTCGCGAGCGCGCTTCCCCGCCGTGTGCGGGAAGAAGTGCTCGCGGTACTTCGTGCGCGCCCCAACAGCGTAATGGCGCCGATCCACACACTGCACTTCTATCATCAGACGGAGCAGCTCGTCGTCGAAGAGCCCACCGCCGTTCCCGCGACGCCACAGCTGGAGTTGCCCCTTCGTCCGTCCGCGATGAGCCGTGAGCTCGATCTCACCATTGCTCGCGCGAGGGTGCGAAGGCCCGCATGACGAAGAGGTGCCGGAAACCGAGCGCCTGGATTCAGACGAAGAAAAGAGTTGAAGGCATCGCATTTCAAAGCGCGATGCCCTTTTCTATTGCAGCGCCGCGGTTATCCACTGCCAATACGCATCGCCCGCGACCTCGGCCACATCGTTGTGACCCGCGCCGTGCACGACGAGCAACCTCCCTTTTGTGCGTGCCGCGGCGAATACGGCCTCGCCCATCCGCACCGGGATGATGAAGTCACGGTCTCCATGTGCAACCGAGACCGGCGCGCCGATCTCGGACACGCGACGGCGCGTGTCGTAGTGCACGCGAGAGATCATCGACCACACGAGCTCCACGGGACGCGCGACGACAATGCGCGCCATGTCACGCGCGGATGTCAGCGGCGACTCGAGCACGAGCGCGACTGGATTTGCCTCTTCGCTCAGCTCCGTCGCCACCGCCGAGCCCAATGAGTGGCCATAGAGCGCGATGTGGCCGGTCTCCGCGCCTAACGAGCTGATCGCCGCGCGAAGAGCGGCGCGGGCATCGCGGCGCACGCCATCGGCGGTTGGCCTGCCGGGTAGTCCCGCGTATCCGCGCCATTCGGGAAGCATCACCAGCCAGCCTGTGTGACGCGCGACTTCCTCGGCCCACCCGACGCGCGCTACGGCAAGGTCGGCGTTGCCGTGAAACGCGATCAGCACGCCCCGCGGAGACGTGTGATTGCCCACGATGTACGCGAGCAACGGCTGGCCGTCGTCGGCGCGATAGTCCAGTCGCGTGACGCCGGTGCTCGGATATGGAGGGCCCCCGGGTTGGAAGACGAGGCGCTCCTGTCCCCACCAGAGGAGTCCCGTTCCCGCAGCGGCGATCGTGATCAACAGCGCTACCGAGATGGCGATCATCTCGATCCCATTCCTCCAACGGCTCGGCGTGGCGTGCGATGCACGCTCACGCCCCACGTACGAGCGCCTTCTTCGCGCTGGCCACGGCGATGCGATCGATCTCTTGCGCCAACGCAAAATCCTTGTCGGTGACTCCGCCCGCGGAATGCGTGCTCAGGCTCACCCGCACCTTTCCCCAGGAAACCTGAAGATCGGGATGATGATTCGCGGCTTCGGCCGCGTAACCGATAGCGTTCACGAACATCAGCGTGATCGGCCACCCGGTCGTCGCAAAGTCACGCACGATTGCGTCGCCTTCACGGCGCCAGTCGGGAGTCTCCGCACTGCTCTTTTCGGCGCTGTTCATGAACCTTCTCCCGGTTCGGCGAGCGACTCGAAGTACGTGGCATTCTGCCCGAAATTCTCCTCGACCTCCACTTCGATTGCCGACAAGTGCGCGAGGTCAACCGCCGTCAGCTCGGCTCGCACCTGTCCGGCCAGATGCCGCGCGAGCATCTCGACCGTTGTGTTTGCGATTGGCAGAAGTACGCAATCCTCGAGTGGGAATACGTATCGCGGCTTGCCGTCGAGCGCGATGGTGAGCGTGGCCTCCATCTGCCCGATCGTGAGGCGTGGATTCTTCGTCGGTACGAGCATTCGATGATCGATCGCGTCACACAGCCGCCGCATCATCTTCTTGAGCCGCCCGAAATCAAAAACGTACCAGCTCTCCTCATCAGTCGTGCCTTCGAGCGCGACGCGGACACGGTAATTGTGCCCGTGAAGCGGCTCGCACCGATGCCCCTCAAATGTAATGAAATGGGCCGATGCGAAGACGAGATAGTCCTTCGTCACCTCGACGCGATAAGAACCGGAACGGGGCATGGGGCTGGTGTACGAAGCTCGGTGTTGGAGAGGCTCGAATTCGGTTACGTTCCGCAAACCTAGCACCGATTTCGCGACGGGGCCCTCCGACCGAATAGTGAGCACGAGATTGAACACCGCGATGCACATCCCCGTCGACAGCTACCGCCTCGACAATGGGCTGCTTGTCACCCTTTCTGAAGATCACACCGCGCCAATCGTGGCGGTGAACCTTTGGTATCACGTCGGCTCGGCCAACGAGCGAGAGGGACGCACGGGCTTTGCTCACTTGTTCGAGCACATGCTCTTTCAGGGCTCGGCGCACGTCGAGGCCAACGAGCACTTTGAGCTCGTGCAGCGAGCAGGCGGAACGCTCAACGGATCCACCTGGCTCGATCGGACCAACTACTTCGAGACCGTTCCATCAAACCAGCTTGCGCTTGCACTCTGGCTGGAAGCCGATCGGATGGGTGCCCTGCTGCCGGCAATGACGCAGCAAAAGCTCGACACGCAGCGTGACGTGGTGAAGAACGAGCGCCGGTGGTCGGTCGACAATCAACCGTATGGGACGTGGTGGGAAAAACTTCCGGCGCTCGCCTTCCCCGCTGGCCACCCGTTCCACCATTCGCTCATCGGCTCGATGGAAGATCTGACCGAGGCGAGCCTCGAAGATGTCGCGCAGTTTTTCGCAACCTTCTACACGCCGGATAATGCGGTACTAACCGTCGCGGGTGATTTCGACCCCGCTGAAGCACGCGTGTTAGTCGACCGATTCTTCGGCCCGATTCCGCGAGGACGCGGAAAGCCGTCCCTCCCGCAGATGGAGCTGCCAATGTCTTACGGCACCTCCCCGCGCCTCACTGTCGAAGATGACGTGGCGCTACCACGACTCTTCGTGATCTCGCGCATTCCACCGTTCGGCACCGAGGAGCACTACGTCGCCAGTGTCTGTGCCGCCATCATCGGCATGGGTAAGGGTAGCCGGTTGTATCGGGCGCTCGTCCGCGAGCGGCAAGTATGCTCGGAGGCGAATGCGTTTACTTACGATTTAGCGAAGGGCGCTGATCTCCTCATCGTCGATGTCCTCGCCCGGCCGGAGATCACGATCGAGACGGTCGAGGCCGACGTCGGACGTGAGCTCGATCTGATTCGTGCTGCAGGAGTGACGGCTGAAGAGACCGCTCGCGCCATCGCCCTCATCGAAACCGGCTTTACATCGGCAATGCAATCCGCCGGAGACCGCGCGGACCGTCTCTCGATGTTCGCCACGTACTTCGGTGATGCATCGCTCGCCAACAACGAGGTAGATCGCTACCGGGCCATCACTGCCGAGCGTGTCAGCGATTTCGCCCGGGCACGACTCGGACACGATAATCGAGCGTTATTGCTGTACGTGCCCAGATGAGCGACACGACGCTTTCAGCCGCGCCCCGCCCCGCCCCGGGCCCCCCTCGCGCGTACAGCTTTCCTCGGTTCGAGGCTCACACACTCGACAACGGGCTCCGCGTCCTCGTCGCACCCGTTCACAAGCTGCCGATCGTATCCGTCACGCTACTGATCGATGCGGGTTCGACCGCCGAAGTCGGCGGCAGCGATGGCGTCGCATCGCTCACGGCTCGCGCGCTTCTCGAGGGCACCGATACGATGTCGGGTGCGGACCTCACTATCCGCGCGGAGACGCTAGGCGCTTCCCTCAACGCCGACGCCGATTGGGACGCCGCCACCGTTTCTACAACAGTGCTCTCGTCCCGTTTGCGCGAGGCACTTGCACTCCTGGCCAGCGTTGTGCTTCGCCCCGCCTTTCCCGCGCACGACGTTGATCGGCTGAAGGCGGAACGGCTTGCCGAGATCCTGCAAGTGCGCGCCGAGCCCCGCGGTCTCGCCGATGAGATGCTGGGCCGCTTCGTGTACGATGAGGCCTCGCGGTTTTCGCGGCCTGAGCTTGGGAGCGCGGCGGTCGTTGCTTCTCTCAATCGCGACGACCTCGCGCAATTTCATGGCGAGCGATATCGCCCCGGTGTGAGCACGTTGATCTTCGCCGGTAACGTCTCAGCGATCGATGCGCTGAAGCTCACTCGCGAGCTACTCGGCGGTTGGCGCGGACAGACGCCGACGCCGAGCGCGACGACCGATCTACCGGCGCGTCGCGCGCGTGCCGTGCACATCGTCGAAAAGCACGATGCGCCGCAGTCAGAGCTGCGGGTCGGCCACGTCGGATTGACGCGCGCGAACCCGGACTATTTTCCGCTGACCGTCATGAACGCGGTGCTCGGCGGACTGTTTTCGTCCCGCATCAACCTGAACTTGCGAGAGGCGCATGGTTACACGTACGGCGCCTTCTCCGGATTCGATTGGCGTCGCCAGGCGGGCCCATTCACCGTGCAGAGCGCGGTTCGGACGGATGCGACCGTCGCCGCGGCCGGCGAGATCATCGCCGAAGTCGATCGCATCCGGAGTGAAGCAATTGCAGAGCGCGAGCTATCGCTCGCCGCCGACTATCTGGCGGGCGTGTTTCCGATTCGCTACGAGACGACATCCGACATCGCGCGCGCTCTCTCGGCGCTCGTCGTATATGGCCTTCCGATCGACTATTTCGATCGATATCGCGCGAACATCACCGCGGTGACGGCTGACGATGTCCTCAGGGTGGCCCGGGAGCATCTGCATCCCGAGGAGCTCCAGATCGTCATCGTCGGCGACCCCGCGCAGGTGCGCGTGCCGCTCGAGGCAATGCAGTTCGGGCCAGTGACGGTCTATGATGCCGAGGGAAGCATAAAAACGTGATCGACGTGCTAACTGCCACGCCTCCCGCTTCACTCGACGTTACCATCGAGCTCAGGAAGAACCGATCGAGTGCGTTGCGCGGATGCGAGTGGTGGTACTTAACAACTTTGAGGCCCGTCATCGCACCGAAGAAGGCCAGATACGACGTCACTTGCCCAATGCCGGCCAAGGTGCACGTCGGCGGTGCCTGACATCGCCGCGAGCGCATAGAGTGGAGGCGCGACGTACCAGGTTGCGCCAAGCCATCGGTGATGGACTTCGCTGGCGATCACAGTCGCGGCGGAAAACCTGGTGGAAGCGTGAAGGGAAGGGAACGCGCGGTAGTCGAAATTGCTAAACCTTGCCGTAATGAAAGTCGCGCGGACCTTCGCCATTGCTGACGAACGGCCGAGAGCGGCCCAACACCCCGCGAAGCGCCGTGTTGGCCACGGTCGAGATGGCGAGAGCTTCGGTCGTGTGGAAGGCGATATCGGTGAGCGTCTCCGCATCCGCACCCTTTCCGATCCCGTATGCTGCGACGCCAGCAATTCAACAGGAGGCTCTCGTTGACCCGATTGAAGTCGCGGTCGATCTCTCGCAGGAACCGACTATTCTGAACGGCGGGCTTTGCGACCTCCCGAGCAATCCGGCGTCGGCCTGAATCAGCCCCGATCGACAGCCCGATGAAAGCGGGGCTTATAACAGCATCCGTCATTGTAGAAAGAGTCCTCTGCCCAATAGAGCGCCTCATCTGACTCTCTACTGTCGCTATTGAGTCTCCAAATACCAGCAGCGCTAGCGCAGATGCCGCCAGAACACCAAATCTGTGCATCTTCGCTCCAGACTAGAGAAGCACCCTGTGCTGCAGTGCTCGTGCCCTAGAAACTCACCGTGAGTATTGGAGCATATCTTGGCCGACGACGTACCGAAGGTTCACGTGGGCAAAGTCGAATCACGCCGAGCCTACAGCGGGCGCGTCATCAGCCTCGATGTCGACCGGGTGCGATTCCCGGACGGCTCCATCGGCGAGCTCGAGATGATCCGGCATCCGGGAGCTAGCGCGATCGTCCCCTTTCTCACCAATCCCCACGGCGATGAGCCACAGATCCTGTTAATCCGGCAATACCGCTATGCCGCGGACGGCGTGATTTACGAAGTCCCGGCGGGCCGGCTCGATCCCGGCGAGTCCCCGGAGACGTGCGCGCGGCGCGAACTCACGGAGGAGACCGGGTGCACTGCCGAGCATGTCGAGCACCTCTACACCATGTTCACCACACCCGGATTCACCGACGAGAAGATCCATGTATTCGTCGCGACGGGACTCACGCGCGGCAAGTCGAAGCTTGAGCGCGATGAGTTTGTCGAGGTGGTGGCGGTGACGCTCACCGCGGCCCTAGAGATGGTCAAACGCGGCGAGATCAGCGACGCGAAGACAGCGCTCAGCCTGCTGTACGTTACCGGGTTCTATCTCGGTCGCTGAACTAGCTGATGGCGTGGCTGATGGCGCGGTAGAACCAACCGTCGCCCGCTCTCGTATGTCCAACGGATCAACGCGAACGCTGTGCAAGGCATGCGATGACGTGCGTCTCCTTGACACGAAGCGCACGTCCGCTCGCTAGCCGATGCCACGAGGCGCTACTAGCGTGGCCAGTGACTTTGCGGGCTAAGAGTGGGGTTGCGCTGAGGAGGACGAGGTGCCCCTTAACGACGCGTCCAGGGAGACGTCCATTTGCCAACACGAAGCGTCACCAGAATAGGACAGTCTACCGGAAGTGAACGAAGAACGAGAAGAGTCGCATGGCCGCAAGTGTTTACTGCACAGCAGGTTGTACAGATCAAATTCGTTGGCACCACCCGGCATGGCCCGTGCTTTTACTAGTAGCGAATGAACGATTACCAGGAGGGGCGAGAACACGAACCTGTCTTGTCTACTTCAACCTGTTACGCAGTAGGAGATGACGAAAATGGCTGACGTCGCGCTGAAGCAGCACTGGGTGCCGTCGCCGGGCGTGGCTGTCCGAGAACAGCTGCGAGCGCTGGACGATTCCGAGCTTGTGGGCGCCTTCCTTACCGGGGAAGAGCGTGCGTTCGGGGAAATCGTGGAGCGTTATCAGACGAGGCTACTGAATTTCATTTACCGCACGATCGGTGATCGGGAGCGCGGGGAAGATCTGGTGCAGGAAGTATTTATCCGGGTGTACCGGCACCTGCATCGGTTCGACCGCACGAAGAAGTTTTCAACCTGGATCTATACGATCGCGTCGAATCTGGCCAAGAACGAGCTGCGGAACCGTTCACGCAATCCGCTGGTGTTCTTCCAGACCATCAAGAAGAATTGGCAGGAAGATGATCGTCCGCTGCAGTTCGAGGATACGACCGCTCGCCCGGACGATCTGTATCGCAAGCGGCACCTGCGCTCGCTCGTCGAAGCGTCGGTCGAACAACTGCCGGAGCATCACCGGCAAGTATTCGTGCTTCGTGAGCTGGAAGGAAAATCGTATGAGGAGATCGCAGAGATCACGGGGTGCAACCTCGGCACCGTGAAGTCACGCCTCAATCGCGCGAGAAACAGCTTCGCGGCGATCATCGAGCCGGGCCTCCGGTAGCACGGGACCAGACAAGCACGACATAGCGGGCGGCGGGGCGAAAGCCTCGCCGTTTTCGCATCCCGGCAGACCCTGGTTATCAGGCTCCAGCCCCGGTAATGTCAGGAACCTCGCACGGCGCCGAGGGTACCCTTTGTGAGCCCTTGGTCCTTGAAATGGAGTTGGTGGAAACGATGGACTGTCGTGAGTTTAGAGATCGTCATCTCGGGTTTTTCGATAATACATTGAGCGACGTCGAGCTCGTGGAGATGCACAGGCATCTCGCGGAGTGCGCGTCATGCGCGCACCGTGATACGGCCGTCCGTCGCGGTCTGCTGATCCTGCGCAATTTGCCGCCGATTAAACCATCGTCCGACTTCACAGCACGTCTCAACGCGAAGCTTCGTCACGTGAAGCACGCCGAACAGCGCGCTGAGCTGTATCGCGGTCCAGGCATCGCGGCTTTCATCGCTTCGGCGGCAGGAGTCGTCGCCGTCGGCTTCATCGCAGCCGCGCTGTACAATGCGCCGACCGTACAGGATCTGAGACTCGCCCCCGTCGTCGCTATGGAGCCGGCTCGCCCGGGTCCGACCGTCGCCAGGCAAGCCTTCGCCGCCTCGGCGTCCTCAATTGTTCCAGTCTTTCCGGCGATGATGTTCGCGGAGCAAGCGCCCGCGCACTTTCTCGATGTCGGGTTGCAGATGGGGAGTTGGAATCCGTAGAGCAGATGTCAGACGTTAGACGTCAGATGTGAGATGTCAGTGACTGCTTATCAGAGCGGGGGTGAGATCGAATAGTGATCTCACCCCCGCATCTTTGTCCTGCCATCCGCGCGCTACCCTAGCGCACCTCGCCGGCGGAGGTGCTGCTGGGGCCCCAGAGGTTAGGGACGAGGCGCTCGATTTCCAGGCGGTGCTCGCTGAAAAATGCGAGGTTCGAGGCGGAGACAAGAGGCGAAGAACGGGAGGTCAGGCCACCGGCGTAACGCATGTACTGGTCGTGAGTATTGGCCAGGACGAATATAATCGTCACGTACTCCCATGCGCGTAGACCCGCACGCTCGATGGCATGGCGCTGCTTCGGATCCCATTCGTACTCCGCGGCGGCGTACCCCATTAATCCGCCGTTCTGCTCGAGATCACGGGGCGTTGGTACAGCGGTGTGTGCCGGCGATGAGCTGCCCGCGGTGAGCGAGGTGAGGTTGTCGGTGGCCCGGGCAAACCGCTCGATTTTGTCCATCGACAGGGGATAGCGAACCATCTCCCCAATTTCGCGCTCGACCTGGGGTGCGAAGTACGTGTGGCGCGCCGCTTCGACGGGCGTCGTGTCTTTCCCGCCAATCGCCGGCGTGTACCCGCTACTATCAGCGTGGCTACATACGGCGAGCAAGGCGATCGGCAAAACGACCAGCGTTCGCTTGATCGTGTGCAGCAACGACGGACGGGGAGAGTGCGGGGGGGACTGCAACGTCATGACGTCTCCAGGGAGACCGATCTGACAGTGGCTGAAAGAGGCAGCTCGCCTATCCGTGAAGGGCTGCCTCCGGTACCAACAGAGGGGGTACGCTAGGCTCACATGGCATGACGGGCAATAGGCATAGTCGCCTACTTGTGATATTTGTCGCGGAGAAGGCCGCACGAAGACCGAATCGACCATGGTTGTCTTGGCGCCTTATATTGGCCACATGACCTCGATGACCGAGCGCACACTCTGGAAGACGATCAAGGCCCGAACGCCCGAGCGCGCGTACTACTTCTTCGGTGACGATGACTATTTGAAGGAACAGGCCACCCGTGCTCTGATCGACGCGGTGATCGAGCCGGCGACGCGCGACTTCAATCTCGATGTTCGCAATGCTGCCGACACCGACGCAGCCGTGCTCGGCTCTCTCCTCGGCACGCCACCCATGATGGCCGAACGCCGCGTGGTGGTGCTTCGCGATGTTGGCGCGCTCAAGAAGGATGCGCGCATCGCACTCGATCAGTATCTGGCCACGCCGGCCGAAGACCTCGTGCTCGTCATGATCGCGCCCGGTGGAGACAAGGCAAAGATCGACAAGACCCTGCAATCGAAGGCGACGGACGTCGAGTTCACACCACTTGACTCAAACCGGGTCACAAAGTGGATCGCGCATCATGTGGAAACCGAGCATGGAGCGACGATCGCGACAGATGCCGCGGACCTGCTGCACCGCGCCGTGGGAAACGATCTCTCCGCACTCGCCGCCGAGCTCGACAAGCTCGTGAGCTACGCCTCTGGCTCTGAGATCACCCAAGGCGCCGTCGCCGACGTGGTTGGTGTTCGGCATGGGGAGACATTGGGCGACTGGCTCGATAAAGTAGCGGACCGGGATGCCGCCGGCGCGCTCGCGCTATTGCCTCACATTCTTGAGCAACCGAAGACGACGGCGGTGTCGATCGTCATGGCGCTCACGGTGCAGATGCTGGCGCTCGCTTGGGGTGAAGCGGCGCGTCGTGAGCGGGGCGGTCGTCTCGATTTCTTCGACTTTCTCAAGAGCGGCGGCGGCGTGTTCACGGGGCGTCCGTGGGGCGAGGCAGCAACGGCCTGGGCAAAGTACGCATCCAACTGGGATTCGGCGTCGCTCGACGCGGCGCTCGATTCGTTGCTGGCGGCAGACATCGCGTTGAAGGAGACGCGTCTGTCGTCGGATGATCAGCTACTCTCCTCGCTCGTACTCGCCATGTGCGCGCGCGATGCGGTGCTCGCGTAGAATACGTCCAACGATCGCACGCTTCTCGTTTCACCGCCTTCACCGGCACGTCATCATGCGTCGACTGTCCTTCGTCCTATTGTCGATGGTTTTAGTATTCGCCTCGACACACGCCGCGGCTCAAGCAAGGCCCGCGACCACCGACACCATCTATCTTCGCGCGCAGCGCATGCTCGACGAAGGCCGTGGCGATGCCGCGCGCGCACTCGTGCAGTCGCAGCTTGAAACGGCTCCGACGGGCTCGGCGCGATACGTGGAAGCAGTGTACTGGCGTGCTCTACTGGCGGCGAATACAGCCGACAGCGAGCGCGACCTCAAGCGACTCGTCATCGATTATCCGCTGTCGGCCCGCACGGCTGACGCGTTGCTTCGGCTCGGCCAGCTCGAGATTGCGCGCGGCGAGCGGCAGCAGGCGATCACCCATCTCGACCGGCTAGTAAAGGAGCATGGCGACACACCCATGCGCGCGCGCGCGAGCTACTGGATTGCCCGCGCCTGGTTCGACGAAGGAAGCGTACCGACAGCCTGCGCGCGGCTGGGCGATGCCTGGCGTAGCACGCCAGCGGACAGTGCAGAGCTACGCAACCAGATCGAGTACTACACGCAACGCTGTGTCGGTGTCGACACGACCGTGCAGGCGACGGCATCACCTCGACGCGTGGCCGGCGGTGGAGGCGTGATCGTGGCCGGCTCTCCGCCGGGCCATACGGTGCCGATACCGCGCCCTTCGAATCCGACGCCACCGGCGCCAGCACCGGTAGCGCCGCGACGCGACACTATCCAAGCAGCGGTACCGCCGCCGCGACCAACAGTGGCGCGCGACAACGTGATTCCAGTTCCGACAGCGCGCGACACCACGCTTCATCCAGTCCGTGATACGAGCCTTCGAGCGGCGAGCGATACGAGCCTGCGCCCAACCCGTGACACGAGTCCACGTCCTGCGCGAGACACGGCGCCGCCACCAGTGCGCAGCAACGTCACGACCGAGACCGTGGTTCTTCCGCCGCCGAAACGTGATACGGCACGAGCTCCGGCCCCAGTACCGGTGCCGGCGCCGGTTACGCCGCCCCGCACGGTCGTCCCTCCGCCCGTCGCACCGTCTCGTACGGTTGTCACTCCGTCTGTCGCGGCTCCAGCAGGCGCGGTGCAGTGGACGGTACAAGTCGGCGCGTACAAGACGCGCGAGGAGGCGGAGCAGCTGCGGAAGACCGTCGTCGCGCAGGGGCTGGAGCCACGCGTGTGGGAGAATGGCGGCTACTTCAAGGTGCGAGTCGGGCGATATGCATCGCGCACAGCGGCCGCCGCCGCGTCGGATGCGATCCGGCAGAAGCATCTCGCCGTCTACGTGACGGAGGCGGAGCCGAAGTGAAAGAGGGGAGCAGCACCCCCCTGATGCAGCAGTACCGCGACATCAAGTCGCAACATCGGGACGCCATCCTGTTGTTCCGGATGGGTGATTTCTACGAAATGTTCTACGATGACGCCGAAACAGCGTCGCGCGTGCTGGGCCTCACGTTGACGGCGCGCAACAACGGTGGCGCCGCCGACGTCCCCTTGGCGGGTGTGCCGGTAAAGGCACTCACCGAGTATCTGCGCCGGCTGGTCAATCACGGCTATCGCGTCGCGATCTGCGAGCAGATGGAAGACCCGAAAGTGGCGCAAGGCATCGTGCGCCGCGCCGTCGTCGAGACCGTTACACCCGGCGCGGCATTTTCGGATGATTTGCTGGATGGCTCGCGCAACAACTTTATTTGCGCGGTGCATCGCGCCGGCGCGTGCATTGGCATCGCGGCAGCGGACCTCTCGACCGGCGAGCTGCGTCTCATCACCGCGGAATCGAACGCTGACGTGGAGGCAACGCTCGCACGCTTAGCGCCGAGTGAGATCCTGATCAGCCGGAGCACCGAGCCGATCGCAGCCGCATCGGCTCGCGAAGAGAGCGCGCTCGTCACCGAGCGTGAGGCGTGGGAGTTCGATCCATCGCTCGCGCGCGAAGAGTTGACGCGCCAGTACGGCGTCCAATCTCTCGAGGGATTTGGGATCAGCAGCGAGGACGATGCGGCGACGGGCGCCGCCGGCGCCCTCGTGCGATATCTGCGTGAGCTACAGCCGGCCGGCATCCCGCACCTCGCGCGGCCGACTGTCGAACGCCCGGGCGCAATGATGCCACTCGATGAGATGACGCGGCGCAATCTCGAGTTGATCGAATCACTCCGCGGCAGCAGCTCGAGCAACGATGCCTCGGGAACACTCCTCGGCGTGCTCGACCGGACAGTGACGCCCATGGGTGCGCGGCTGCTGCGCCAATGGATTCACACGCCACTCACCCAACGTGCATCGATCGAAGCCCGGCACGGCGCCGTTACCGCGCTGGCGAAAGATGCGTTGGCCCGGCAGGCGTTGCGCGATGCGCTCGACGGCGTACGCGACATCGAGCGCCTGGCCAGCAAAGCCACCGCTGGGCGCGCGACGCCACGTGAGCTCGGCTCGCTGGGCACGTCGCTCGGCCGGCTTCCATCGGTGGAGCAGGCAGCCACACGTGTCGCATCTGCCGGCGTGATCGCCGAGCTGCTCGAACGCTGGGATGGATGCGCCGAACTGAGCGCGGACATCGCGCGCACGCTCGTCGACCGGCCACCGATGACCGTCGGGGATGACGCGACGATCCGCGCGGGAGTCGACAGCGAGCTCGACGAGCTGCGCGGCGTTCGGGACGGCGGCAAGGAGTTCATCGCGCGGATCGAATCGGCCGAGCGGCAGCGGACGGGCATCTCGTCGCTCAAGGTCGGTTTCAATCGGGTGTTCGGCTATTACCTCGAGATCACGAACTCCAACAAGCACTTGGTGCCGAGCGAGTATCAGCGGCGTCAAACGCTGACCGGTGCCGAGCGCTACGTCACGCCCGAGCTAAAGGAGTACGAGTCTCGCGTACTGGGTGCCGCCGAGCTGATCGAGACGCGCGAGCGAGCGCTGTTCGAGGCGACACGCTCACGCATTGGTGCCTGCATCGCGCGCCTGCAGTGCGCGGCCGGGATCGTGGCGCAGCTCGATGTGCTCGCCGCACTGGCCGAGGTGGCCGAGCGGGAAGGGTACAGCAAGCCGGAGATGACGGACGAGTTCACGCTCGAGATCATGGCTGGGCGTCATCCGGTGGTCGAGCGCATGATGCCGCGCGAGAAGTTCATTCCGAATGACGTAATGCTGACGGAAGATGCGCGGATGATCATTCTCACCGGACCGAACATGGCCGGCAAGTCGACGATCCTACGCCAGATCGGCCTGATCCAGCTCATGGCACAGATGGGGAGCTTCGTGCCGGCGACGCGTGCGCGGCTGGGTGTATGTGATCGCGTGTTCACGCGCGTGGGCGCGAGCGACAACCTGGTGCGCGGGCAGTCGACGTTCATGGTCGAGATGTCGGAGACGAGTGCGATTCTGCACACAGCAACGCGGCGGAGTCTCGTGCTGCTCGACGAGATCGGCCGCGGCACATCGACATACGATGGCGTGTCGATCGCCTGGTCGGTGAGCGAGTATCTGCACGATGCGATCAAATGCAAAACCGTTTTCGCCACGCACTACCACGAGCTGACCCAACTCACCGACGAATTAGTATCAGTTCGTAACTATAACGTGTCGGTACGTGAGGTTGGCGACGAGGTTCTGTTTCTGCACCGCCTCCAGCCGGGGGGCGCGGACCGGTCGTACGGCATCGAAGTCGGGCGATTGGCCGGGCTGCCCAAGGGCGTACTTCGTCGCGCGCGAGAGCTGCTGGCGCTGCTGGAAGGCGGGCATCTGGTGAAGCGCGGTGCCGCATCGAGCGCGCAGCGCACGGACACGAATGTCGCACCGGCCGTCGAACAGCTGGCACTCTTCAATGCGCTGCCGGATCCCATCCGGGCGCGCCTGGCCGAGCTGGACGTCAACGCCATGACGCCGATGGATGCGCTGAGCCTTCTTGCCAAGCTCGTGGACGAAGCAAAGCGCTAGGCCTGCTCCGCCAGCATCTTGCCCATCTCGATGGCATTCGTCGTTCCATAGTTGCCGTAGCAATTGTTGAAGACGACGTGGGTGCGGCCCGCCGCCGCCGTCATCTTCTCGATGGCAGGTACGCGCGCGGCGAGCTCCTCCTTGTCGTACAAATATCGGAAGCGCTCGACCGCGGTGATGCCCCGCGCTTCCCACATCGCAGAGCGACGGCCGTGAAGGCGAACCATCGCTAGCGCCGGTGATGTCACGGCGAAGACCGGCGGCACGCTGCTCTCCATTCCCTGCGGCTCATCGACCGCGACAAATGGAATGTCGTGTGAAGCGAGAAATTCGAGCGTGCGCTCGGCGCGCTGTGGAGTGAACCAGCGTGCGTTACGAAATTCTACCGCACCACGCAGAGGACTCAGGCGGCGGACGGCATCGAGGATGGCCTCGTCGCTCTCACGATTCGGAAGAAACCAGCGCGGATACTGGAGCAGTACCGCACCAAGCTTACCCGAGGCACGGAGCGGTTCCATGGCATCCAGGAAGACGGCCCAGACGGCGTCATACAGTTCGGGGTCGAGGTCGGTGGCGTAAATGCGCTTCTTCTCGGTGAGCTGCTTCGGGAGCGCATCGCGCAGCGGCTTCGGAAGCCGGCTCACCTCAGTCGGCTGGCCGGTCATGAGCGCGAACGCCTTCACATTGAAGGTAAAGTCGTCCGGCGTGCGCTCGGCCCAGAGATCGGCAGTTCGCCGGGCGGGGAGCGCGTAGTATGTCGAGTCAACCTCGACGAGCGGAAAGCGGCTCGAGTAGTAGCGCAGCCGAGCTTCCGCCGAGTCCGCGCCCTTCGGGTAGAAGACTTCGCCCTTGGTAATCGTCGGATCCGTCCAACTGGCGACGCCGACGAGCACGGATCCGCCCTTCGTACCGCGGACAGGCCCGACCGATCGCGTCCCGGTCGCCTCGGCCCGAGCCTTCGCCGTGTCGAAGCCAGGGTCATGCGCCGCATCCAGATCAGGAGCGGGTATCCAGTCGGATGTCGGCACGATATAGTAACCGATTAATACTAATTATGAACCGGACATTGCCAAAAAGTTCGGCTGCATCGCGGGAGTGCCGGGCATCGGCGTGACCTCCTGCCCGAGCTTCTTGCCCAAGGCGCGAAGATAGCTCTCGAGCGATGCGCTGTGACCCATGATGAAGCGTGAGACGAAGGGAAAGATCGGGTTTTAGACCTCGCCGTGCTCGGTGACGTTGAGTACGGTGCCGCCGCCATCAGCGGGAGAAAGCTCGTAGGTCCAACCGCCGCCGAAGGGCAAGGAGCGGTCGGCGATGTGGATCACCAGCCGACGCGGCGCCTCTGCCTCGATCTGCTCGAAGGTGATGGGTCGCTCTCCGAGCTCGCGCCAATGAAAGGGCGCGTCCGGTGCCGACAGCAGCTCGACTGTCTTGACATCCGGTCGCCAGGATGGAAACGCCGACACGTCGGTGATCGCCGCCCATACCGTCGCGGGAGAAGCCTGGTAGCTCGCCCATCGCGAGGCGACATGCGATTGCGGAAGCAGCAGACCGGTAATCACCACGACCAGTACCAGCACGGCGAACGCGGCGAGAATGATCATGACCCAGCGCATACGACCTCCGCTACAAATGAGATGACACGGACTAGCGCAGCGCCTTTTTCGGAGCGCGAGACTGCACTTGCTCCTCCGCCGCGCGCGCGAGCAACGCCAAGCCAGCGAGCGCCGAGCGGCGCTCGGCGGGTCGAAGTCGAGCGAGCAGCGATTGGACGAGCGCCGGATCGAGTACCGTCTCGGTGCCACGCAGCCGCTCGCCGGCGACTGTGAGCCGGATGTGCCGTACGCGGCCATCGCGAGCGTCGCGCGCTCGCGCGACATAGCCCGAGCGCTCGAGCCGATCGACGGCGAGCGACATCGTCGATGGTGTGACCCCCAGGTGAGCTGCGAGCTTCGCCAGCGCTACCGGTTCTGTGGTGTCGAGATGTCGGAGGATGCTCATCTGCCGAGCACTGACGAGCTGCTTCGTTCGCGCATCTCGCACGTGTCGCGTGTGGCAGGCGAAGAAGATCCGCTGGTACTGCTCGGTGAATTGGGATGGATTCGACACGCGGTAAGAATGGCGGAAACTAGTTTGATTTGTCAAATCAAAGTAGTAGGGCGATAAAGTGCTAGGGGGTGTGGTTGTGAGATGTGGTTACGGCGAGATCTCTACCCTAACCAAACCCCACACCCCACACCCGACACCCGCTCCCCTCCTACCTCGCCATCATGTATTGCAGGACGTCGGAGCGCGTCACGATGCCGGCGATGTGGCCGTTGGCGCGGACGAGGACGGCGGGGTTCGTCTTGCTGAGCAGCTTTGCCACGACCTCCAACGGTTGGGCGCCATCGACGACGGGGAAGGGGGCGTCCATCACTTCGCTTACCGTCACGTCGAGCTGCTTGCTGTCGGCCAGCCCCTTGGCCGAGAGCGACATCTCGCTGACGGAGCCAACGCAGTTGTCGCCGTCCATCACGGGCAGCTGGGATATGTCGTGGAGGTTCATCAGGCGAATCGCCTGGCGTACGGTAGCGCCGGGCGCGGTGCTGACGAGGACCGGTGCGTCGCCCTGCTTGGTGTCGAGCACCACTCCGACGCTCGCCCGGTCGGAATCGAGCATTTGATTCTCTCGCATCCACTCGTCGCTGTAGAGCTTCGAGAGGTAGCGCTCGCCGGTGTCACACAGGAAAGTGACGACGAGCGCCTCGGGATCATCGATCTCGCGCGCGACTTGCAGCGCTACGTGCGTGATCAACCCCGACGACCCGCCGACGAACATCCCTTCTTCGCGTGTGATGCGCCGGGCCATGGCGAACGACTCCTTGTCGCTCACCGTCCGATAGTCGTCGATCACCGAGAGGTCGAGTGTGCTCGGCAGCTTGTCCTGGCCGATGCCCTCGACCTTGTACGGCGTTCCCTCGATCTTGTGCGCCCCCTTCGATCGCCACAACTCGGCGAGGATCGAGCCCTGTGGGTCGCCGGAAATGATCTTGATGTTGGGGTTCCGCTCCTTGAGATAGCGGCCGGCGCCGGTGAGGGTACCGCCCGTTCCCGCCGACGCGACGAAGTGCGTGATGCGCCCTTCGGTCTGCTCCCAGAGCTCGGGACCCGTCGTCGCGTAGTGCGCCTCGGGATTGGCGTCGTTGTAGAACTGGTTGGCGAGAATCGCGTTCGGCGTCTCGTGCGCGATGCGCTTCGCCATCATCACGTAGTTGTCGGGATGATCGGGCGGGACCGCGGTCGGCGTGACGATGACTTCGGCGCCGAACGCCTTGAGTAAGCGCACTTTCTCCTGCGACATCTTGTCGGGCATCGTGAAGATGCACTTGTAGCCCTTGAGTGCCGCGGCGATCGCGAGTCCCACGCCGGTGTTCCCGCTCGTTCCCTCGACGATCGTGCCGCCGGGCTTGAGCGATCCATCGCGCTCGGCGCGCTCGATGATCGGCAGACCGATGCGGTCCTTGACCGAGCCGCCGGGATTGAAAAACTCGGCTTTGGCGAAGACCGGCGTGCGAATGCCGCGCGTGATCCGGTGCAGACGGATGAGGGGCGTCCAGCCGACCGTCTCGAGAATCGTCTCGTATGGGCGCCGGTTTCGCTCGGAAGTGGTCATGGGCGCGGCACCGCGCCGCGCGGCCGCAGGACGGAATCACCCGGCAGCGGCGCGCCCTTGGGATGCCGGAAAAACACGGGAAGCAGCACCGAGACGGGAATCCTCTTTCCCTTGAGCGTGCCCGGCACGAAGCTGAGCAGCCGTGAGCCGCTCACCGCCGCCGAGTCGAGTCCGGGAATCCCCGATGGCTCGGCCACCTTCGTCGATTCGGGGACAACGGCGCCGAGGGAGTCGATCCGGATGTGCAGGGTCACGTTGCCTTGAACTTTCTGCTCGTAGAGCGCCGGCGGATACTTGAAGGGCAACTGGACGTTCCGCATCACCGGCGCAACATCGGGCTTTGGTCCGGCGCGTTCCTCTTGCAGGGCCACGATCGCGCGCTGCGTCGAGTCTTTGCTCACGCACGCGGAAGTGGCGAGGAGGAAAACCAAGAGCGGTGCAGAATGCATGGCGGCAAATCTAAGTGGTGAGGCGGGTGGGGGGTGTGGGGGGTGGGGTGTGGTTAGCTCGGAGATCTTGCCTCGACCACACCCCACTCGCCACACCCTACACCCGATCTTCGCCTGTATATTCGTCCCCATGCGGATCACCGTTCTCATGGGCGGAACGTCGGCGGAGCGCGATGTGTCGCTCGCATCGGGGCTTCGTATCGCCGAGGCGCTACGCTCGCGTGGACACGAGGTGACATCGCTCGATACGGCGCGCGGTGTGATCGACGCCCATGAGGAGCGGTCGATGCTCGCGGCCGGCGTGGTCAAGACCACGCCACCGGAGCTGAGCTCGCTCGCCGACATGACCCGCACCTCTCTCTCGCCGTCACTCGGCACGATGGCGGCAATTCGTCATGCGGATGTCGTCTTTCTCGCGCTGCATGGCGGTCAGGGAGAGGACGGCACGCTCCAGGCGCTGCTGGACATGGCGGGCGCAACGTACACGGGCAGCGGACACTTGGCGAGCGCGCTGGCGATGGACAAGGACCTGTCGAAGCACCTCTTTCGCGCGGCGGGTGTGCATACACCGGACTGGATCATGACCGAGGCGTCGGGCGGGGGCGCGTCGGTGGACGACGTGCGCGTGACGATCGGTTTTCCGGCGATCGTCAAGCCGAGCAAGCAGGGATCGACGGTGGGGCTCACACTGGTGCGCGAGCCAGTGGCGTTGCAGAGTGCGATCGCACTGGCGGCGGCGTATGATGATGAGGTGATGATCGAGCAGTTCATCGCCGGGCGCGAGCTGAGCGTAAGCGTGTTGGGGGAGACCGCGTTGCCTGTGATCGAGATCATTCCCAAGCACGAGATCTATGACTACGAGTGCAAGTACACGACGGGGATGGCCGTCGAGGAAGTCCCGGCGCGAATTTCGCCTGAGGCCGCCGCGGAGGTTCAGCGTCAGGCGGTTGCCGCCTTTCGGGCGCTCAAGCTTGACGGCTACGGGCGCATCGACTTCCGTATGTCGGCGGAGGGTTCGTTCTTTTGTCTCGAGGCGAACACGCTGCCGGGGATGACGGCGCTCAGCCTCTTGCCGCAATCGGCGGCCGCAGCCGGGCTCGATTTCTCGGCATTGTGCGAGCGTATCGTCTCGCTGGCGCTCGAGAAAGCACGCGCTACGGGAAAGGAGTAGGAGTTGATGCGAACCACCGGGCCGTCGGCGGCAATCGCCGCGATCGTAGCGGGGATTCAGGGACAGGGGCTCTGGGCAGGCCGCCGACAACTCTTCGTGCGGTTCGCCGCCGAGGCCGAGACGGCGACGCTGTACTCTCCCGAAATGCTTGCGCGCGCTCTGGAGCGCGCACTCGCGGCCGGCGGTCTCCACTCCGTGTCGCTGTCCGGAAAGGATCCAGCCGGATGCGCGTCGTTCATCGCGCAGACGTGGAGTGTCTGGTCCTCGCCATTGCCCGCGATGCTCGACGGCGATGGACAGCATCCGGATGCGGTGGCGGTGCTGGCCCGAATCCTCGCCCTCGTGCAAGTGACTGTGACGCTCAACGAGCCGCCGGCGTTCTTGGAACGGGCGGTGGAGACGCTCAGGGAATGCGCGCGGCTCAAGCTCGACCATGCTCTGGTCATCGCGATCCGGGACACCGGACCGGACCCCCGGAAAGACCTGCCGAGTGACGACGTGTTCGCGCGGTTCGTCGAGGAGATGCACCGGGCGAGCCCGGGCACGAAGCTTGTTGTCCACCCCGCTCAAGGCGCGGATCGGGGGCCGTTTGACCGTCGGTATGCGACGATGGTGGAGCGTGCGGCGGCGATTCACGGCGATGTAATGTTGTCGATGCGAATTCCCATACCGACCGGTGTGCGATAGCGCACATTTGTGGGCGTGAGCCGGGCGTAGGGTGGGGAACCGGGGCGCGTCGATCGTGTTATATCTTCACGCGCGATTTCATTCGTGACGTGAGCTGAGAGGTTCTCGAGGTCCATGGCGTTTACGAGTACGGACGAGCACGACTACCCCCGAATCACCCCAGCGGTGCAGTGGCTGATCGCGATCAACGTCGCGGTTTTCTTTCTGCAAGTCGTGCTGGTGGGAGTCGCGAACACGCAAGCGTGGTTCGGCTTCCAGCTCGGCCATCTCACCGATCAGCCATGGACGTTTCTGACCTACATGTTCGTGCATCAGGGATTCCTGCACCTGGCGCTGAACATGTACTCGCTCTGGCTGTTCGGGCCGCGAGTGGAGCATTCGTGGAGCGCGCAGTCGTTCACGCGCTACTACGTGCTCTGCGGACTCGCCGGTTGGCTCGCCCACATCATCTTCGTGCGCACCGGAACCCTCATCGGCGCGTCGGCAGCGGTGTATGGCGTGATGCTCGCCTACGCGATGCGGTGGCCCGATGACGAACTCTATCTGTTCGGCGTGGTGCCAATGCGCGTGAAGTGGCTGGTCGCGTTGATGGTCGGACTGGATCTCGCGGCGGCGACCTGGGACTCGACTACCGGCGCGGTGTCGAGCACCGCGCACTTTGCGCATCTCGGCGGTCTCGCCTTCGGCTTCATGTATCTGCGCACGTCGTCGGGAAGCTTCGAGCGGCTGCGCCAGCGTATGAGCCAAGTGCCCGATGTTCCCGACGAGACGCCACGCGCCATTCCGCGCTCACATCCCCGTCCGCGCGAGCGTGAGCGCGGCCAGGAGATCGACGAGATCGTCGCACGCAGCAACGCCATCGTCGCCAAGCGCCCGACATCGACACCGACGCTCCAGAACAGCAAATCCAGCAAGAAGAAAATCGACGAGCTGGATCTCGTGCTCGACAAGATCTCGTCTTCAGGCATCGACTCGCTCACGCGCGACGAACGCCGGCTGCTTGAGGAGATGTCGAAGAGGCTGAGAAGCAGGGATTGACAACCAGGGGCTGGGGGCCGGGGGTTGGGGTCGGGAGGGGTACAGACCGGGATGATGGGTGAGAGTCGAGTGGAGTGAATATCCGTCACGGTGAAAGTGCGTTCGTCGAATCGGCCGAGCAACACAGTGCCTAAGTACAGCGACCGGAGGCCGTCGGCTACAGAGGCGAAGCCGAGGTCTTGGCCGCTCAAGACTTCGCTCACAAATACGGGGTGGCGATGCCATTTGATTTCGCCACTGCTGCTCACGCGCCGGACGCTCCACGCCGCGGGATACTCGAGTGGGGGTGGCCGCGAGGGATAGGGATGCGACGACGGCGCATAGACGCGCGCGGGCGGGGACTGTCCGAGCGCTTGGTGCGGCTTGTCCCGGTCTGGCGCTCGCGCGTGGCCGAAGGAGCGCTCACCCTCAAGTGGGCGCCCGGCTACCTGAGCGCAAATGCGTCAGCGTTCACATCGGCCGACCAGCTTGCCGCTCAACCCGTGTTGCCCGCGAACGCCGTGGCCTCGTTTCGTGGGTTCGCGGCCGAGCAGGGTGTGGCGATCCCCGTGGGCAACGACACGGACAAGCAGGTCGAGCGGATGCTGCTCCGCCACATCGCCTTCGCGAAGTGGGGCGAGCAAGGGCTCTACCGCATTTCGGCCGTGCTGGACCGCGACGTCACGGTCGCGGTAGCTTCGTTCGGACAAGCCCAGGCGATTCTCGCCGCGAGCGCATCGAAATAGCCGGGCAACCCGGAGCGAATGCGCGGACGACATCGCCGCCACTCGATTCCGTGAGGTGCTGGTCATGTCGTTCATACGCGCGATGCTGCTGTCATCGGCTGGTCTCTTCGCTGCCTGCGCGACGTCGCCTGGCGGAGGGATGGCACCGCTATCGGGAACGGTCGCGCCCGATGATCCGCCACAACTCGCCGCGATCACCGAAAGCGATCTGCGCCGAGATCTCACATACCTCGGCGGCGATGGCATGCGCGGCCGCGAAGCGGGCACGCTCGATGAGATGCGTGCGTCGATGTGGGTGGCGGATCGCGCGCGCGAGGCCGGACTCGAGCCGGCGGGCCAAGACGGCACCTACTTTCAGTGGTGGCCGATGCGACGGACGCGGCAGAGCGACGTGAGCCACATCGCGATCAACGGCACGGCGCTGGAGATGTGGAAGGACGCGGCGACCGTCACCGCGGTCGATGCGCAGATCGACGCGCCGATAGTCTGGGTTGACGCGGACGTGCCGATGCCCGACGTGAAAGGCAAGGTCGCCGCGGCCGTGATGGCCCGTCCAGCGAACGCACCGGGCGCGACGGTTAGTTTGTCGGCGCGCCGTTACGCGGGCGTAGCGATTCGCGAAACGTCGCAGCGTTTGATTCAGGCGGGCGCGATCGCCGTAGTGCTCGCGTCGGACTCGATCGCCGAAAGTGCGTGGGGCCCGGCAGCGGACGCGTTCGGGCGCGGCCGGTATGGGATCGACACGGGGGCGGTGCAGACCGCGGCGCAACAGCGAGCCGCATCGGCGCCGCCGGTGATCTGGGTGCGCCGCGCCATCGCCGATCGGTTGCGTGCGCCGAACGCCAGACTGAGCGCGATGCTCTCCGTCGAGAGCTTCGTGTATCCCAGTGT
>JALZAE010000180.1 GCA_030948535.1 Gemmatimonadota bacterium
ATCGCGTCCAGCTATCCCGGCGTAGACAAGGTCTTCGCGATTCAGGCCGGGCGCGAGGTCCGTGTCGTCGTCAATCCCGACGGCATCGACGACGTGCGCATGGCGACGCTCTCGGAAGAGATCGCGCGGCGTATCGAGTCGGAGCTCCAGTATCCGGGACAGATCAAGGTCGTGGTGATTCGCGAAACGCGGGCGGTGGACTTTGCCCGCTGATACGATGGAAGCGACGCTGATCGACGGAACGCGGATCGCCAGGGAGATCCGCGCCGAAGTCGCGGTGCTCGCCGCCGATCTGCAGGCCAAGGGGATGACGCCCGGGCTCGCCGTCGTGCTCGTCGGCGAAGATCCGGCGAGCGCGGTCTACGTTCGCAGCAAAGGGAAGGCGTGCGAGGAGGCGGGAATGCATTCCGTCACCATCCGTCTCCCCGCGGCGACGACCGAGGACGAGCTGCTCGCCCACGTCGATGCGCTCAATGCCGACGTCGCGATCCACGGCATTCTCGTGCAGATGCCGCTGCCGAAGCAGATCGATCCCGACACGATCGTGCGGCGCATCAAGCCCGAGAAGGATGTCGACGGTTTTCATCCGATGAACGTCGGCAAGATGTTGATCGGTGACGAAGGCGGCTTCGTGCCGTGCACGCCGGCCGGCGTCGTGGAGCTCCTGGTGCGCAGCGGGGTCGAGACGAAGGGCGCCGAGTGCGTGGTGGTCGGCCGGAGCAACATCGTCGGCAAGCCGATGGCGGCGCTGATGGTGCAGAACCGGCGCGGCGCGAATGCGACGGTCACCGTCTGCCACAGTGCGACGCGCGATCTGGCCGAGCACACCAGGCGCGCCGACATCGTGATCGTCGCGACGGGAAAGCCCGCCACCGTGACGGGCGACATGCTCAAGCCGGGCGCGGTGGTGATCGACGTGGGCATCAATCGCGTGAACGATCCATCGGCGAAGCAGGGCTATCGCCTCGTCGGCGATGTGGACTTCGAGAGCGCCAAGCGCGTCGCATCGAAGATCACGCCCGTGCCGGGCGGCGTCGGCCCGATGACCATCGCGCTCCTCCTGCGAAACACCGTGCGCGCGGCGACGCGCGCTTTGGCCGGGTGACGGGTCGCCGTCGCACCAGCGAAGAGTCGCCGGCGTCGCTCGATCTGTTTGGCGCCGGTGCCGGACGGAGTGCGCGTTACGCGGTCGGCAATGAACGCCACACGTTCGCGGCCGAGCCCACGCTGCTTCCAGAATCGTTTCCCGGATCGGCACCGGGGTGCGCGCTCGCCGTCGATGATCTCAACAACTACGCGAAGGAGATTCTCGAGGGCGCGTTCACGCCGATGTGGGTGCGCGGCGAGGTCAGCGACTTCAAGGCCCATCGCAATGGCCACTGGTATTTCTGCCTGCGCGACGCGACGTCGTCGATCAAGTGCGTGGTGTGGTCGCGGGATCGCACACGCATCGTCGCTCCTCCTGATGACGGCATGCAGGTCGTCGCCCGCGGACGCCTGACGGTCTATCCCGCGCGCGGCGAGATGCAGCTGGTGATCAATGCGCTCGATGCCGTCGGCGACGGGCTGCACCGAAAGGCGCTCGATCTCGCGCGCGAGCTGCTCGCCGCCGAAGGTCTGCTCGATCCGGCGCGCAAGCGGCGGCTGCCGCGGCTGCCGCGATGCGTGGCCGTAGTGACGAGCCCGAGTGGCGCCGCGCTCCATGACATCGTCTCCGTCGTGCAGCGGCGCTGCCCATCCGTGATGGTCGTGTTGGTGCCGGCGAAGGTGCAAGGAGAAGGCGCGCCCGCGGAGATCGCCGCCGCGATCCAGCGCGTCATCCGATGGGGTTGCGCCGATGTGCTCATCGTCGGCAGAGGGGGCGGCGCCCGTGAGGATCTCTGGGCGTTCAACGATCCGCGCGTCGCGCGTGCGCTCGCGCACGCTCCCATGCCGACGATCTCCGCCGTCGGTCATGAGATCGACGTGACGCTGTGCGATCTCGTCGCCGATGTGCGCGCGGCCACGCCGTCCGCCGCCGCGGAGTGCGCCGTGCCCTCCCTCGCCGAGGAGCGCGCGATGCTTGGCGCACTGGAGTCGACGATGCGCCGGCGTCTCACGCGCCGGCTCGATTCCGCTCGCGAGCGCGCCGGGTACGC
>JALZAE010000224.1 GCA_030948535.1 Gemmatimonadota bacterium
ATATCGTGCCAGTATCTCCAAGTACGTCGCGCAACGTGTTGTACATCGATTCGGAACGGTCGTACACCATGGCGTTGTAGACGCCGAAATCCTTGAATGCGTACGCGGGCAGGCCGACCGGCTGCGCGATCCCGCGCATCACCAGGTCGTACTGCAGCATCTGATCGCGCTGCCATTGCTGCGGCACGTGAGCGAGGCCGCGGTAGCCGGATGGGCGCGGCTCATCGGGCGGCGCCTCACCATGCGCGTGGTCGATCGGCGATAGGTGGTCGGCCCAACTGCTCTGAAACGACGTCAGTCCTTCATCCATCCACGCCGAGCGCCACTCGTTGTTGGCGAGGATTCCGAAAGTGAAGATGTGGCCGGACTCGTGGTAGATCAGCCCCTGCGATGCCGACCCATCCATGATCATCATCGGGAACTCGGTGCCGCCGCCGTCAATGCGATGGAGGTTTGTCTCCTGCGGATACGCATACGGTCCGTAGAGGTACTCGAGCCATTGAAGCGCCGTCGCCGTGCGTGCTACCGCCTGTCCATTTCCCCACTCGCCCTCGTCGCCCGGCTGATAGAGCACATGGATGGCGACGCGGTTCGCGTACAATCCGCCCTCGTAGCGATAGTCCGGTGACACGGTCCAGGCAAAACCGTGTACGCCGCGCGCGTAGAATCGCACGGCCTTGAATCCATCCGGTACCGCCGGAATGCCGGCGTCGCGCATTTCGGGGTAGAAATCGCGCTGCTCATGGACCGTCCCCCACTTCTTGGCGCGCTCCCATCCTGGATCTCCCCCAACGACGACGCCCGTGCCCGCGATGACTTGATCCTTGGCGACGATCATCGTCACGTCGTAGGTGCCGAACTCGCCGTACAGCTCGCCCGCGGGCACGAGCGGATTTGGCTCCCAGCCCCACCGGTCGTACACGGCGACCTTTGGATACCACTGCGAGAAATCCCAGTGTCGTCCTCGTCGCGCCTGACGCCTCGGCACCGTCGACGGCCGCGCGTCCCACTCGAAGTGCACCGTGATCGAATCGCCCGGCGCGAGCAGCGATGGAAGCGCGAATCGCGCGACGGTGCTGTCCGGCGCGCCAGGGTACTCCACACGCACCGCTGTTCCGTTCACCGTCGGCGGCGCGGTGAATCGCTCGTAGCCGTAGTCCGGGTCAGCGAGATGCTGAAAGCGCACCCGCCCCTCGCGCTCATCGACGTCGCTCCATTTGGAGTGCGGCCGGAACGCGTTCAAGTATTGATGCACGTACATCTCGCGCAGCGTGTCGGGCGAGTGATTCACGTACACCATGTCGCCGACACCGCTCAGCTTCAGCCCCGCCTCATTCAGCACCGCGATGACCGAGTACCGCACGCCCTGCTGCCAATACCCGACCGTATCGGCCGAAGACGGCGAGCTTTCGTTGCCCTGCTGCAACACCAGCGCGAGCGCGAGCAGGATCATTGGCGGCTATCCGGCGAGGGAGAGGAAAACATGCAGGCAAAAGAATAGCGGAGATCAAGGCGTAACGCCCAGATCTCCGCTCGTTGCCCCCGTCCCCGCGCCCTGTCCCCAGTCCCCCGTCCCTAGCCCCTCATCATCCTCGCGCGCAAACTCCCGAGCCGCCGCCTCACCGACCCGTCCATCACCGTGTCGCCGACCCTCACGATCGCCCCGCCGAGAATCTCCGGGCGCACCGAGAAGTGCGGCACCACGCGCTTGCCGACGACGCGGTTGAGCTCCTTCACGATCGCCTGGCGCGTCGCCTCGTCCGGATCGCGCGCGACCTGCACCCGCGCGTGCACGCGACCCTTCACCTCGTCGACGATGAGATGGTACTCGATCGCGATCTGCGAGAGGAGATGCTGCCGGCGGTGCGTGATGATCGCCTGGATGAACCGCACCATCAAACGTGGAAGCCGATCCTGCAGCGCGCCACCGAGGATCTCGTTCTTCCGTGCGGCACTGATCCGCGGCATGTCGAGGAAAACGCGCAGCTTGGGATCGCTCTCGATCGCATCGGCAACGCCGGTGATCATCGTGCCCCAGCCCTCGAGATCGTCCGCCTTGGTGGCGAGCGAGACCAACGCCTCGGCGTAGTTCCGGGCGATCGTCGGCTCACGCATGGCCGCGCGTCTCCGACTTCGCGTTCGTGTCGAGCGACGAGAGGAAGTTCTCGACCAGCGCACGGTTGGAGCTGTCATCGAGATTCTTCTCGATCACCTTGCTCGCGCCCTTGATCGCCAGATCGACCGCCTCATGGCGCAGCTCCAGGATCGCGCGATCGCGCTCCGACTGAATCTCCGCCCGTGCGCGCTCGAGAATCTGCTGCTGCTCCACACGCGTTTGCTCGAGCAGATCGGCGCGCATCTTTTCGGCCACGGTGCGGCCGTCGACGATGTACTTCTGCGCCTCGGCCCGCGACGCATCGAGCTGCGCCTGCTGCTGCGCCAAGAGCGCGGCGGCGGCGTCACGGTCGCGCTTCGCGGCGTCGATCGCTTCCTGGAGCGACTTCTCGCGCGCCTCGACCGCTCGCGTCAGCGGCCCGAACGCGTAGCGCGAGAGAACGAAGATCAATACCACGAAGATCAACAGCGTCCAGAACATGAGCCCGGTGTCGGGCTTCATGAATGGGCGAGTCGTTGCCTCGTGCTCCTGCGCGAGCAACAGCGCGGGAGTCAGCGCGACGAGCGCGAGCGAGCGAAGAATGGAGCGGTGCATGGATGTCTCTGGTGAAAGCATACCGACGGCGGTCCCGGGACCGTCGCCGGACGCGATTTAGAACTTGAACAGAATGAGCATCGAGACGACGACCGCGAACAGCGCGACGCCTTCGATCAGCGCGGCAAGCACGATCGCCTGACCGCGGATCTCTGCACCAGCTTCCGGCTGGCGGGCGATCGCTTCCGACGCCTGGCCACCGATGCGGCCGATGCCGATGCCGGCACCGATCGACGCGAGTCCAGCGCCGACGCCGGCACCGAGCAGCGCCCACGCGCCGGTGTAGTCCCGCGAGTAGCCCGCGGCCGCTTGTAGGAAAGGAAGAATCGAGTGCATGTGGAGCTCCGAACGTAATGCGTGATGACCACCGCTCCGCGCCGATGGTTCGTTGGCGCCGCTCGTCACCGAGGCCCGGGCCTCAACGAGCTTTCCCGGTCGCTCGACCGGGTACATGGGGCGCGAGTGGAGCAGCTCTCGCGTCCGACTACTAGTGGTGAGCCGTCCTGATCTGTCCGATGAAGGATGAGACCAGCAGCGTAAAGACGTAGGCCTGCAGCAGCGCGACGAACAGCTCCAGCACCATGATGCCGACCGCCATCAAGACCGGAGCGATGCCGACCAGATATGACTGAAACGCGAAGATGATCGAGATGAGCGCCAGCACCATCACGTGCCCGGCGGTCATGTTCGCGAAAAGACGAATACACAGCGCGAACGGCTTGGTGAATTTTCCGAGGATTTCGACCGGCGTCATGATCGTCGTCATGAGCATCCTGCCCCACACCGGCATGTCGTGCGGCCAATAGACGACCGTATTGATGTAGCCGCGGCCGAGCGCCGAAATGCCTGCCGCCTCGATCACGAAGAACGACACGATCGCGAGTGTGGCCGTGACGGAGATGTTGCCGGTCGCCGTCGATCCGTACGGCACGAGGC
>JALZAE010000255.1 GCA_030948535.1 Gemmatimonadota bacterium
GGACATCGCGCAAGCGACCACACTCGAAAGTTCTCGGAATTTGTCGCGCCATCCACGACACACACTCGATTGCCCCTATATGCGAACGCCCCGGGCGCCATCACTGGCACTCGGGGCGTTCGTGCATCTCCACGCCGTCCTCGACGGCAGCGCCGCTACCCAACAGCCGCTACTTCGTCAGCTGCTCCTTCAACATCGCGTGGATGCGCTTCTCCAACTCGAAGCTCGACGCGCAATTCACTGGCGGTGAGCCGAACGAGGGCGCGGCGCCCGTCGCACTCACCGTCGTCTCCACTGTCGCAAATCCTTCCTGCGTCGGCATCACACGCGACAACACCGACAGCGCGATCTGAAAGGTCTCCGCATTGGGCATCCCCGGCGTACCGCCGCAGTCCAAGTACTTCATTATCGTGACGCCGCCGATTTTGCGCCGCACGCTGTAGTTCGCGTTTCCAAGCACCTTCTCGTCCGGCAGTAGCGTGCCAATCGGGATTTCGAGCGCCGCATACACGCGCGGCAGCGCCTGCCACGCGCGCTCGGCCGAGACGTCGAGCGTGATGCTGGTCGCCATCGTGCGTGGCGCCGAGGACATGCGCTGCATCGTGCCGGAGCCCGTCACCACACGCGTGGCCACCGGCTCCGCCGAGCCATTGCCCGAATGCTGTTGGCTCCCACACCCTCCCGAGATGCCGAGCGCCGTCACGCCGGCCATCATCGCAGTGAATCGCATTCGCCGCCTCGTGCATTGGGGTCGCACCAAGCTTCCACACGATGTTGCGAAGGCGTTAGGATGACGTCAAGTCGGCGCGGGCTGGTGCGGCGCCCCTGTCACTGTCGCTCGCGCAAACGCAGATTGCTGCCGGCATCAACAATCGGGCGGTGGGTAGTGGAGCACGTCGTACTCGTCGACGAAGACGACCGGCAGATCGGGGTCGCCGAAAAGCTCGATGCTCATCTTCGAGGCGTGCTTCATCGCGCCTTTTCCGTACTCGTCTTTGATTCAGCGGGGCGCCTGCTCCTTCAGCGGCGCGCAGACAAAAAGTATCACTCGGCCGGTCTCTGGTCGAACAGCTGTTGCGGTCACCCGCGGCCCGGCGAGTCGGTGCTGCAGGCCGGACGCCGCCGGTTGCGCGAAGAGATGGGATTCGACTGCGAGCTCCGCGAGCTGGCGACATTTCGGTATCGCGCCGAGCTTGCCGCTGGCCTCGCCGAGCACGAGCTCGACCACGTCCTCGCCGGCGAATGGGAAGGAACACCGGTCCCTGATCCCGATGAGGTTGCGGAGTGCGACTGGACGCCCCTCGACTCGCTGGAACGTGCAATGATCGACGAGCCATCGAAGTATTCGGCCTGGCTGCCGCTGGTGATGCAGGCGTTCGCCCTCGCGATGAAAGGCACGACTGGCCGGTAGGCGCGTCCAGCACTCAGAGGGATTCGAGGAGGTCGCGTGCGGCATCCGACGGCGGCTGCATCGATGATGGTTGTCACCGTGCTCCTCCGCACTTCCTCCGCGTTTGGCTTCTCGCCAGCCGCACTGCGCCCCCATGTCCGCGGCGTCGTGCGTGAGGTCCTTACCGAACAACCGGTACCGTTCGTCGAAGTCGCGCTCGCGCTAGCCGGCTCGCCCGAGCGTCCCCTCGTGACTCGCACCGATAGCGGCGGCCGCTTCGAGCTGGGATTACCTGAAGGCGGGCGATACTCGCTGTGGACCCGGCGCATCGGATACGATCCGCTGATGCTACCCGAGGTCGAGTTCGAAGCGAACGACACCCTCACGATCGAGATCCACATTGCGCCGAAGCCGGTGCAATCCGATTCGGTGCTGACGACGAGCCACTCCGATCGGCCGCTCTATTTGCGTGGCTTCGAGGAACGTCGCCGGCTCGGGCTCGGGACATATTTTGATCGCGCCGAGATCGACGCTCGCGGGATCGCCAGGTTGGGCGATCTCCTTCGCGAAATTCCGGGACTGCATCTCAGCTCCCTCAACACGAGACAGGCGCCACGGCAGACGCGATCCTCCGACTTCCGCGCCTGCGCACCCGTGCTCTTTCTCGACGGTGCTCGAGTCACTCGATCGACGGATCCACAATCGGTGCTCAACGGATTCATGCAGGGATTGAGCGGCAACAATCTCGAAGCGGTCGAGGTGTATCTCGGACGGTCCGACTCACCCGGCGAATTCGCGGATCCCGATGCGCGCTGCGGCGTGATCGTGGTGTGGTCGCGCAAGCCGGGTGCGCGAAAGTAGCGCGCCGCCAACGGGCGATCGCTGTAACCCGAATAGTGACGGCGCGGTCACCGCACCAGACAAGAAATTAACCTTGCGTTGACACTCGACCTGTTTCACATTGGTCGCGCCGGACGCACGCACCCGCGTGCGGCTCGGCGCATCGCGCATGGTCCGCCCTCGTCGTTCGACGACCGCGTCGCAGCGGGATCGTCCCGCGGCATTGCCAGCAAGCACTCGTCTCGCCGTCACGCGCAGCACCCTCACTCTCAGTCGGAGGAGCCTCGCTCATTGTATGTCGGCTCGGCCGGACACACGCCGATTTCGTGCGCCGTCGTACCCGGCTGAGGCTCGCTCCCGGACTCGCGTACCATGCAGACGTCGATCCGGTGAAGCGGTCGGTAATTCATCTCGAGTTGCCCGGAGTGATTCCCACTCGCCAATGGAAGGCATCATGAACCTCGCTCGAGTATTTCGTGGGTTGTCAGCGGCAGCAGCGCTCGTTGTCGTAGCTCTCGGGCGCGCGAGCGTCGCCGAGGCACAAAGCGCGACCATCAGTGGTCGTGTCGTGTCAGAGCAGCAGGCACCGCTCGAGGGTGTGAATGTCTTGATCACGGAGCTGAACATCTCCGTCGGCACGAACGCCCAGGGCAGATATCGCATCGTGATTCCGAGCGAGCGCGTCCGTGGCCAGACCGTCGCGCTTCGCGTCCGCTTCATCGGCTTTACGCCGGAAGCCAAGCAGATCGTCATCCGCGCCGGTGAGCAGACCGTTGACTTCGTGTTGAAGACCGACGTCCAGCATCTTAGCGCGGTAGTGACGACGGGCGTGACGGCGGGCACCGAACAGGCCAAGCTCCCGTTCAACGTCGCACAGGTGAACATGGCCGATATCCCCGTGCCGTCGGTCAATCCGCTCAGCGAGCTCGCCGGCAAAGTGCCGGGCGCGCAGATCGTGCAATCCAGCGGACGTCCGGGCGCACAGCCGTCCGTGTTGCTCCGCGGGCCCAAGTCGATCAACGCGTCGGGCCGCGGTCAGGACCCCCTCTACATTCTCGACGGCGTAATCCTGACCGGCGGCTTGCCGGACATCAATCCGCTCGACATCGAGAACATCGAAGTCGTGCCGGGCGCGGCCGCGGCCTCGCTCTACGGTGCGCGTGCCGGCAACGGCGTCATCTCGATCACGACGCGCTCCGGCAAGTCGGCCCCTGAAGGCGTGAAGTTCGCCATCCGGTCGGAGTATGGCGTGAGCGACATCGAGCGCCGCATCGGCATCGCGCAGTACACCGGCCTGCAGACGGATGAGAGCGGGCTCTACTTCTGCCAGACTGTGAACGGCCAGCCGCTCTGCCCGCGGTCGTTCGACTACAAGAAGATCGCGGCGATCGTCAACAACGCGCCGGGCGACTATCCAACGCAGTTCCAGCCGGCGAACGGCGCCGTTCCGGGCTTTCCGATCGATCCCGGCTCGACGATCAGCGGTCCCGCGCTTCGTGAGTATTTCCAAGCCAATCGCTGGCCGGGTCAGACGTACAACGCCGTCGACCAGTTCGTGAAGCCGCAGCCGTTCCTGCAGACGGACCTCGACATGACCGGCAAGTTCGGCGGAACGAATCTGTTCGCCAGCGTCGGGCAGGTCGGCCAGGGCGGGTCGATCCGATTCCTCAATGGCTACAAGCGCAACTCACTCCGGCTGAACGCGGACCAGCGCTTCGGCGATGCCTGGACGCTCGGCCTGCGCACGTACTACGCGCGCAGCTCCTCGGACGGACAGAATCAGGAAGAGGGGGGTGGCGCGTTCTTCCGTCTCACGCGTACGCCGCCGATCGTGAACTTGCTGCAGCGCGACACGCTCAACCGTCTCTTCATCCGCCCGAATCTCCAGGGCGGCGGACAGCAAAACGAGAATCCGCTATACCAGCTCGAGAACATCGCGCGCCAAGACGTGACCGACCGCTTCATCGGCGGCGCAACGCTGCGCTATGCACCGGTCGAATGGGCCGATCTCGAGGGCAATTTCAGCTACGACCTGAACAACGTGGACCGCTATCAGTTCTTCGATAAGGGATTCCGCACGACGACCAGCACGCCGACGACGAATGCGGGCAGCCTGTTCCGCGGCGACATCAACAGCCGGTCGTACAACACGAGCATCAACCTGACGCTGCGGAAGGATGTGGGCAAAGATCTGCGCCTGCGCACCAGCTTCCGGTACCTGTACGACCAGCAAGACGTGAAGCCGATCAGCTTCCAGGGAAGAACGCTCGCCGTGGCCGGCGTTCCGGCCGGCGTGAACATCACCGAGTTCCAGTCCGAGCTTTCGACGGTAACGTCGGTCCGCGACATCGGGGCGTTTGCCGGTCTGAACGTCGAGTACAAAGAACGCTACATCTTCGACGGCCTCATTCGCCGCGACGGCAGCTCGCTCTTCGGCGCGGCCAATCGTTGGTCGAACTTCGGGCGTGCCTCGCTCGCGTGGCGCGTCGCGCAGGAGCCCTGGTTTCACATCAAGGCGATCAACGACCTGAAGCTCCGCGGCTCGTTCGGCACCGCCGGCGGTCGTCCAAACTTCACGGCGCAGTACGAGACGCTCAACATCAACTCCGGCGGTATTCTCAGCTTGAATACGCTCGGCAACAGGAATCTCCGGCCGGAAGTGACGAGCGAAGTCGAAGGCGGATTCGATCTCGGCCTCTTCGACCGAATCTCGCTCAACGTCACCTATTCGAAGTCAGACACGAAAGACCAGATTCTGCCGGTGCCGCAGCCGGCGGCCGCCGGCTTCGGCACGCGCTGGCTCAACGCCGGCACGCTGCAGAACAAGACGTTCGAGGCCGCGCTCAGCATTCCGGTCATCGAGCGGAAGAATTTCTCGTGGACATCGCGCTTCACCTACGATCGCAACCGCGCCGTCGTGACCAAGCTCGATGTCGCGCCATTCCAGATCGGAACCAATCTGCAGGCGACCGACGCCGTGTTCCGTATCGCACAGGGCGAGCGATACGGCACGTTCTACGGACGTTACTTCTTGACGAACTGCAGCCAGCTGCCGGCGGCGTTCCGCACGCAGTGCGGCCCGACGGGCAACTTCCAGATCAATGACGATGGCTACGTCGTGTGGACCGGCGGCCAGAGCTACAA